>CAVFVX010000146.1:0-5538 GCA_963626075.1 Acutalibacteraceae bacterium | reverse complement strand
ATTCGTAATCAACTGCACTTCCGCCGTCAGAGTCGAAAGATACAACATACTTTGTCCAGACAGCCTTGAGAGTTATGTCTGAAGTGACGGGAGTATCAAAAATGTATGCTTCACCGTTCAGCTGCCATCCCATGAATACATTCTCTCCATAGGTCGGGTCATCAGGCCTTTCAGCTTTCTCCCCGTCGGCGACAATCTGTTCCGCTACACTCGAACCGCCATTGGAATCGAAGCGGACGGCATGGAAGAACGGGTCTTCGTTGTCACATGATACGAATAAACACACAGCAAGAAATACTGTAACAAGAACTGTAAGTGTCTTCTTCATTCTGACTCCTTTTCTGATTTAAAACTGTACAGTACAGAAGAGATACCTTCAAAATTCCTCATCGGGTACGTCCGTGTTCCCGACAGGCCCGGTTCGAACGAAGCGGAAAAAACGCAGCAGTAAATATGTCCGGAGATATCGCGCATAGCAGTCTCCGATGCATCAGAATGCGCGTACGGGAATCAGATACCAATTCGATTGGGTACGTCCCCAACAATCGGGCGCTGTCAGATCTGTTGTGCGAGACGAGTCCCATTGCACATCCAGCTTAGTCGCATTCTGGTTATCATTACCCGACTCTGTTGGTTTGTAACCACTCCACTCTGTACTTGACATGTAATCTTGCCAATTGGTGTGAAATACACTTTTCACGTTATTATTCGTTTTCCCGTTCTCATACATTTTCACAAGCTCTTCAATACTTGGTATGAACCAGTCTGTGTATCCGTTGTTTTTGAGATCTTTTCCCCAGACCTTGTCTGCGGCAGTATCATAGGTTGGTTTTGTGTCATCGCCAGTAGCTTTCGAAAACATCTTTGCCGTATTACTGCGACCTGTTCCTATGGCACTCTCTGTCCCGAATTGCACACCGGTTGATCCCCATGTAATTTCAGAGTTGGTAATACCCGCAGCTTCAAGGTATCTCCAGGTGTAGGTATATGTCACACCATCCAGCTCATAGGTAGATGTCTGAATGCTTCCTGCATCATAGAAGATAACCCCGCCGGCAGGCCCCGTATCACCGACGCTGTACACCTTATCATAGTCCCATACGGCAGTCAGAGTAATATCGCTGTTCACCAGAACTTTGTCGAAATCGAATTCCTCGTTGTAAGAGGTCTTCCAGTAGTCAAAGAGGTAATCTTTTCTTTCAGGATCGTCAGGTTCGACAACCTTGTCGCCTTCGTAGACAGTCTGAGCGGCAACTGTGCTGCCTCCCATTGAATCAAATGTGACTGTGTATGACTTCTTAGCCTCCCACTTTGCTGTCAGTGTGAGGTCTCCGGTAATTTCTGTCGAGAAGTCAAATTTATCCTCGCCTTTATACCACCCCAGGAAGCGGAAGCCTTTCTGTTCGGGGGTCCTCGGTTCCGGCACTGTCTTACCAGATTCAACGATGGATTCGAACTTATCCGAACCATCAGCTTTGTCGAATGTGACCTTATAGAGCGTAACCGTTTCCTGTCCGGATTTCTCATCGGCTTTCTGAGCAGCGGCATTGTCACTGCAGGAAACAAGAAGAGCGAAAGCAAGCATCACCATGATAACAGCAGAAATTGTCTTCTTCATAAATGCGGTCCCTTCAATTATCAATCACACAACAAAATACATGAAAACCGGAACGTTTACAAGACAAAAGACATAATAAGCGGCTGGGAGATGTCCGAAAGTCTACTCAGTCTTCCTGAGGAGTATGTTTATCCAGCGGTGGGAGAAGCCGGGGCGTACGTCGTTGCTGTACCAGACCTTGATAACGGAGAATGATGCCGGAAGGAGGGGCTTGATGCTCTCCTCCGTCATGTTCGTATACCACCTCTCGCCTTCTCTTCCGTCTGTCTTACCCTCTCTGAAGGAGCAGTAGAGAACACCGTCTTTTCTTAGAGCACATGAAAGGATAGAGAATAACGACGGAAGATTCTCCCGCCTTTCGTGCAGCAGCGATGCCTGCGCCCAGATGCCGTCGTAGGCTTCTGTTCTGTCGAGGGCGTTGTAGTCCATGCAGAGAACAGGATGACCAGTGTAGTGTGAGGCAAGAATGCAGAGTTCGGGACTGGCGTCGATGGCATCTGTGTCGTAGCCGTTATCGAGGAAGTATTTCGTATCTCTGCCGCTGCCCGAGCCGCAGTCGAGTATTCTGCCATTCGGCGGTATATGTGAGAGAAACTCCTCTGCCGACTGAGGGACAAAGGAGTTCACTGTTTCCCTGAAGTATTCTTCAGCGTTACTGCTGTAATATTTCTGAGTTCTTCCGTCCACTCTTACTCCCGTGAGAGCACGATTTCAAATGCACTTACGACAGAAGACAGCGATAAGCGTCCGAGGATGTGTCTGTCGCTTTCGAGGATGAGGTCGTCGGAAACGACGAGGCACTCGTCTCCTGCCTTGCCGACAAGGGACAGAGGATCGGAAGTGATAACACCCGCTCTTCCGCCTTCGAGGACGACGTTAGTAAGAGAAGTCATCGCATCCCTGTCGGTTCCGGTGAGGCTGAGGACAATGCAGTATTCGAAGCGCCCGGACTTATCGGGATTGACGGCGACCTTCTTATCGGGAAAACGTGAGGAAATAACCCCGGCGAGTGCTTCGGCATAAACCTTCTCCTCATCGCCTCCGGCAATGAGAACGGAGGAATACTTTCTGATGCTCTCCACCATGCTGTCGATTACTTCGGCGTTCCTTATGTCGAGTGTTCTCTCCATCGTGCCGACGGCACCGTTACGGAGCTTCGAGAAGACGGCGGAAGTATCTTCCTTACCGCTTACGACCTCGACGGGAGCGAACTTGATTCCCTTACCCGCTTCATACCATACCTTGAAATCCTTGAGGCCGTTGAAGTCCAGTACCTTGCAGAATCTGACGACGGTGGCCTTGCTGACCCCGGCTTCGTCTGCTATGTCGATAATCGACAGATCCTGGATGTGATCCTCATGCTTCAACAGGTAATCGAGTACCTTCCGCTCCTTTGTATTTATCCTGCCCTCTTTGTCTCCAAGCATCTCCATGAGACGGGAGTTCCTCTTAGGTGCCATTATTTTTCCTTCCTTTATGTGAAACTATAAGAAAAAAATTACTCCGGCGCAAGTTTTAATTCAGGAAAAGTTTTTGCGCTATTTTGAAATATTACTCAAAGGTAATATTTTCTCGCGTATGACTGCAGCCTCAAGAGCCGTTTTGAGAACGCTCTCCGTCTCTCCGCCCTTCTCGATGCGTGAGTAAAGATACGGATAGAAATACTGAAGGGCGTCGTAGTAGCAGAGTGAATCGATAATCCTCTCCCCGTCGACAGTAAGCGTGAGGCCTTCGAGGTCCGACGCAAAGCGTGCGCGTAGAATTCCCTCGCCCCTCTCGAGCCTTACGGAGTATTCGTTACCTTCTTTTCTGGAAATGCTTTCAACGTCTCCGAAGGCGGAGATGAGAACTTCGAGTGCTATCTGCAGAGTTTCCTCTGCCTTCATGTTGATGGACGAGAACTCCAGGGAGAATGTATGAAACGATGATGAGATGCTCCTTATCTGAGGAAGATAGAGATAGGGCTCGGCATAGAATATGTACTCGCCCTCCTCCGCCATGCGGAGTACATCCCGGCACTCGTCCGGGTTGAGCGAGAGCGGAGCCTCTGTTACGGCTATCTTCGAATACGATGTAACGTAGCGTATGAAATCGGCATGCTTCTCCGTCGGGAGTGCGATGACGACTGCGTCGATTTCATCACGCTCCAAAAGGTATTCGGGATCCCTGTCGACAAAAGGAATGTGATGGATGCGGCCGAGCTCCACGCCCTTCTTCCTGTTCCCCGGAGCAAGAGCGAGAAGCGAGAAGCCGTCGGATACGTTTATCTCATGGGCGTGACGCGAAGAGGAGAGCCCGTCTCCGACAATGCCCGTGACTATCTTATTCATCGACTATGTCCAGTACGTCTAGAATCGTCTCGCAGAGGTAGGCCTTCACCGTCTCCTCGTCCATGGAGAGCGTATAGCGCCCGAGTGTCTCGCTTGTCCCGCCTCCGTGGAGGGTGACCTGCGGCTCCATGAGATACCCCTTCGTGCCGTAGTCCTCCTGAAGTGACTTGAGGGAGACTCCGAGCATCCCCGAGAGCGCTCTCAGGTCCTCGCGTTCTATCGCAGCGGCACAAATGTACTTTCCGTCTCTGAGAGCGGCAACTGCGTAGGGAAGAACGAAGACGCTGTTGAACCCCAGGGGTTCGGCATTACGGAGGAATCTTATCTCGATTCCTTCGACGGTCTTCGTTTCGACGATGCCCTTACCGGGATTCGGAATATTGGAGTTGACTGATGCATTAAGTATTTCGTTCGTGTCCTTATCGAGCAGCATATGTACCTCTTAGAGAATATCACCGAGGGTTTTACCCTCGAGTGAGGAAAGCCCCGCTTTCCTGAAGAGCATAAGTGACGACGATGCGTCGTCGGGAGTATCGCCGGAAAAAAGTGCGGAGACGACATCGCTGAGCATTATCTTCCCGGAGGGGCGGGAAAGTATATAAGACGACGAGGAGAGCTGACTTATAAGCCCCGCCTTCTCGAGGGTCTTTATGTAGTTTATTGTTCTGAGGTACGTCACCTTCGCGCGCGACGCAAGCATCATTGACGATATTCCCCCTTCTCCCTTTTCGAAGCTTCTCGCAGCTTCCGTTAGAACCTTCAAAGCCTCGTCCATCTCCTTCCCGGGAGTCATTGCGTGTTCCCTGTCCTCACCCTTTTCCGGTCTGAACTGGTAGATGAAGGTAACCTCGGCCATGAGGATTATTATGCACCATACGACATAGAAGTAGATGAGTACTAAAAGAATCGAGGCAAGAGAGCCGTAGATTACCGAAAGCTTCACCGTGGAAATGATGAGATTGGTGAATATCTCGTAGAAGATGCTCATCACCACCGTCCCGAGGACGGAGCCCGCAAGGGCTGCGGAAAGCTTCACCTTGACGTTCGGAACGAAGAAGAGAAGGAAGAAGAATATGAAGAAGATGAGAGCGTACTGTCCGCCTTCCTTCATCACGAGCTGGAAGAAATCCAGGGGCGTCGAGACTCCTATCTTCTGATAGAGGTCCTGTCTTATCGACTGGGAAAGAGAGAGGGAGAGAGCGATGAATACGGTGAGAACGATGATGAATATGATTATCTTACCGTATCGCTTTATTCCCCCGTGACTCTGCCGGGTACGGAATATGTTGTTGATTATCCCGTCGATCTGGACTGCGAGGAGCGAGCCCGAGATTATGAAGGTTATGAGGCCGAAGATTCCGAGCGACATCGCGTTCCTGCTGAAGAGCGTGAGCTTCTCCATGACGAAGGTGCCCTCGGCTTCTCCGAAGGTGTCGATGAGCCAGTCCGTAAGAACGGCGGAGAAGTTCTCGAGTCCCCCGAGCGCCGAGAGGAATGCCGAAAGGAAGGTTATGCACGGTACGATTGCGATGAGTGTCGAGTAGACCATGCCGGAAGCGAGAATCGTGAGGTTGTCGCTCCCGATTCTCC
>CAVFVX010000145.1:0-5751 GCA_963626075.1 Acutalibacteraceae bacterium | reverse complement strand
CCGCTGTCACTTTGCCGTTTTCAATCTCCCTTAATAACGTGTTTGAACCTTCACCACGATTCTGGCTTTGGGATGCACAAGCTGGCGGTGAAGCTGTATTCTCTCTTTATTTGTTTTATTTATGAAATTAGGTGGTCTGAGTGAAGTTGAAGAGTAAGAGCGGAAAAGGATGATCTGGATAAAATAGTGTGCTGGCAGTCTTAGCTTAGTCACTGACATAGTCACTTTTCTTTTTTCAAAAGTGACTAAGCTTGAAGTTGTCATGTCAGTTGATGAGTTCATTGTTATCGTTGTTCAACATGATCACTGACATGGTCACTTAATTCTGATTTTTGGTGTTCATGTTGGTGACCATGTTGAGCTTGTGCGTAATGTTTCGATATGTTTTTCTGTGGCATAGCAGAGAGATATTGACTGTATTCGACAAATCGGAGTGTTTGAAACAGAGACATTGAGAGAGAAAGCTCAGTTACCATAGGCTTACTCTCTGTGATTCGGATGGTAAGCTTCGCAGATTGTTGAGATGACTGCTCTTGACGATGTCGTGGTCTTCTTCTTATCTCCCGGAGCGACTTAGAAAACGGTTGTTTCAACATGGCCTCTGACTTGGCCTGTTAATTTTGACTTTCAGTGGCCATGTTTGAGGCCATGTTGGTTTGCGTATGATGTTTCGGCGTTAACCATTGATGATTATGGACGTGACTGTCGGCAAGCCGGAGAGTCGTAATCTGGGACTATATCACGGGCAATAGAAGATGCTCTCTGACTTGCTCTCCGGGATAACGGATTTACAGAGCATGTCGTGGTAAGTCTGATATGCAGGGGCAGAAAACTGCCTCCTGGCTGTGTCGTGGCTTTCTTCTTATCTTCCGAAGTGGCTGAGAAGACGATGTTGCCAACTTGCCCACTGACTTGCACACAAAAAAGAAGAGAAAAGTGGGCATGTTGTGTGCAAGTCTGAAGGCGGGGCCTCGAACCGCTGAAGATGATGAGAGAAAAGGCAGCCGTGTGCTGTTTTCTAAGGTAGCGGAGATATTGACGGAGCCTCTACTCAGGGGACGATATCCCGGTCATAGCCGGTACGGGGTTTCAGATACCCGGAATAGTCCTCTCTCTTCTCTCCTCCGGTGCCGGGAGCGTCTTCTACAGCGACATATTCCTCTCCCTCAGCGGGGCGGAGGCGCTGAGGGCGTGTTCGCATTGCGCCGGGATGACAGCTTCTGCCTTGTCGGTTTCGCGGCCGAAATGTGATTACGTCTTTTTTCTGAACTGTGAACTGCCGCTTCCGCCTCGTGAGATATCATGGGTACTGGTTTTTTATCCAAACAAACATTCAACATACCCTTATCCCGGGTAAAGGAGACGAAGATGGCAGACACCAGAACAGCAGACACAGTTACATTTGACGACGTACAGAACGACAGACTCTGTTCGACAATCGTGAAGATGATCAGAAGACTTGAGTCACTTCCCGTAAAGTCCGGAATCAGGGAGATATCTCTTGAGTCACTCAGGAAGAATCTGAAGACGGCTATATACAATCTTCTTGCGGGAGATGAGAGCGTGGAGGAAAGAGAGGAGCTTGCGGCTCACTTCTTTGATATGGAGAACGTTGGGGCTGTCAGGGACGATATTGTTCGTGACAACGTGGACGGAAGTGATTTCGGGGCCATTAACGCCGTAACGCACAGCAATCTCCTGAAGCTCTCCAGGGAACTCGGAAAGTTCGATCTCTCCGCCGGCATCGACATATGGAGGGTGATCTGCAACTTCAACGAGATTCTCGATGACGGCGCGGTTAAGGAGAAACTCGTATCCTGCGGTGCTCCGGAGTTCGTCAAGGATTTCCTGGCATTCCGCTACTTCTCCCTCCTCTATGCCGTGAGGATGGAGTACGGCTACGGACGCATAGAATCCATGCCGGGTACGGGAAATCCCGATGACCTGGATTCCCTTACAGAAGAGGACAATAATGTGATTAACAGCGCCTGGCATGAGCACGCGGAGGAATCGGACGCGGTTACGGATTTCATTTATGCCTACCTCTCGAGGTGACGGGCAGTCCGGTGATTCCGGGAAGGCTTTCCCGGAATGATACGCCCCGGGGAAATCGTTGAAGACAGATAAGGAGGCTGATATGGATTATCCGGAATTCAGAAGCAGGGCGGAGAGCCTGTGTTTGACGGAGGGTGAAAAGGAGAGGCTGAGCGAAGAGCTAGAGCTCATCGGGAAGCGTGGCTGGGAGCAGTACATGGCTCTCTTTGCAGGAATACTGGAGAAGGTGAGGAGTCTCGATCATCATATTTCCGCGGGGGGAAGCATAAGTCATTCGTATGCTCTTTTACGTGTCGTCGAACCCGAAAGAGATATTTCCTACCGCCTCGGCATGAAGAATGGGAATTCCGGCTTAGGGGAATGCGTTTTCCGGTTCAAGGGGAATCCGGCTATTCCGGCTAAAGGGGAACGCCTCGAGAGGGGAGCATGGCTGTGTACTAATGTCTATCCATTGTCCCCTTTGTTCCCTAAGGCTATAGCTGACTCTTAACGTCCACAGAGCAAGTCTGACCTCATCGTGTCAGCGACGCTTATGGAGGCCTTCATACTACGTTCAGAGCAAGCAGGGCATAACGACGGCCGCCTACGTGGAGCAGCAATCTCCGTCGGAAAGCCCCAGCACTGTCGCTCGATTCAGGCGTTAACAGGCAGAAGAGACGTAGTGAGGCAAAAACAGCCACAACTGGTATGTCTGGCTATCCCGGACCGTCTGCTTGCAGAGAACAGGCTGCAACCGTTTTCTATCACGCCTAGAGCTCCAGACAAGCCCCTTCAAGGCCATCAGGGAGCAAAGGCCTGCTACCGTCCAGCCAAACATGTACATGTCCTCTGGATGAGGTGCTCCAGACTCAGATAGAGACTCAATGACCTGACTATACAAGAGACCTGATAGACGGGAGACATTCCCCTTGTTCCGGAATAGCATTCTCCCTGTCCGGAATTAGCGTTCCCTTTTTCCGGAATTTACAAATCAATTTCTTATACACATAAGAATTGCACTAAGCGCACTGATTCTCAGAACCTTACAGGGCCAGAAAAAGGCGTCTTCCTGCGATTCAGAATGCCGAAACATCTCCATCCTTCTCCGTTTTGTGATAATATATCTTCCATGGACGCAAACAGCAGAAAAGCCCTGCACTGCAGGATAAAGAATGTGATATCGAATCTGGAAAAGAACAACATGGCGGCAGCCTATGTTGATACTGCGACGGAAGCCCTCACCCTCGTGAAGACGATGATTCCCCCTCATTCATATACCGCCTCCGGCGGCTCTATGTCCCTTCTCGATACTGGAATAATGAACTACCTCAAGGAGGAGACGGACTACCACGAGGACAGAAGGGACGCATACAGAGCCGAGTATTATCTCGCCTCCGCAAATGCACTGACTGACAGAGGCGAGATCTACGAAGTCGACGGAAGAAGCAACCGTATAAGTGCAATATCGTTCGGTCCGGAGAAGGTAATACTCATCGTCGGCATAAACAAGCTCGTTCCATCACTCAGAGCGGCAGTGGAGAGAGTGAAGAACACCGCGTCCCCGGCAAATGCCATCAGACTCTGCCGTGACACTCCGTGCACGAAACTCGGGCACTGCATATCACCGCTCTTCAGCGAAGACAACCTCTTTGCAGAGGGCTGCATGGCCGAGGAGTGCATATGTGCCAATGCCCTCATAATGAGACGGCAGCGCGAGAAGGACAGGATAACCGTCATAATAGTCGGAGAGGAACTTGGTTACTGATTCACTCTACGCACCCTACACTGACGAAAAGTACAGAGACTTCGCAAAAGGCCTCTCGCCTACGGACACCCTCGAGAGGAAGGGAATAAGGATTCCCGTCCTGAGGAAGCTCTCGAAGACGATAAGGCCGGAGGAAATCGACATCACGTACCACGAGGACGTGATCCTCAAGGGCCTTGCAATCGGGTACGAAAAGACACCCGCCGCGGAGAAACTCGATAAGCTCACCACTCTCCTCCCCTGTCTTTCATCCTGGGACCAGACCGATACGATAGTATCTGCATTCAGACCGAAAAAGAACGAGGAAAAGCTGTTCTACTCATACTTCGCCTCCCTTACGGAAAGGAAGGAAGTCTATCCGAACAGACTCGGTATCGTCTGGCTGATGACGAACAGGAAGCTCTACGACAGAAAGGAAAGTGTCGACAGGATAATCAGAGCCGACGACGAGGAAGAGTACTACATATCGATGGCGGTGGCGTGGGCGCTCTCGTTCTTCATCATAGACGACAACTCACTTCTGGGGAGACTCGGAGAGGTGAGCGCAGTGACAAGGAAGAGAACAGAGCAGAAGCTGAGGGATTCCTACCGCTTCAATCCTCGGCGGTAGTAGCGTCCGCAACCTTCTTCAGAGGAGCAAAACCCTTACCCATTACGTTGTAGGCCTCGTTGACGAAGACGAATGCCTTGGGGTCGTTTGCGTTGATGATTCTCAGAAGTCTCTGGTACTGGTGGTTCTGTACGAGAACAAGGAGAATCTTATGCTCCATATTGGTATATACTCCGGTACCGGTGAGTATCGTTCCCGTCTTCTTCATGTCGCTCACGACTGCTTCGGCTATGCTATCCATGTTGTCCGATACGATGTATACGGCCTTGCTCTGCTTGGTACCGAAGCCTGTAAGTACATAGTTGACCATGTGTGACGAGCACGCCATGCCGATAATCGAGAAGAGCATAGGTTCGAGGCCGATGAAGTAGCCCGAGGATCCGACTACGAGTACGTTGAAGCAGAAGGATACGGTTCCGACCGCAATCGGTGTGTAGTGTGCAATCGACTGCGCCACGATGTCCGTTCCTCCCGTGTTGCATCCCGCCTTCATCGTTATTCCGATACCCGTTCCGAGGAGCACTCCCCCGAAGAGAGCTGAGAGAAGCACATAGACGGGAACCGAGACATCGAGAATCCCCTCATAGTTCGTAATCCGGCCGATGGTCGACATCCAGAAGGAAAGAAGAGAAGAGCCGATAAGAGTCTTGAGACCGTACTTTATTCCGAAGACGCACATGCCGATTACAATGAGAGGTATGTTGATGCAGAGTGATGTCAGACCGATATCGAAACCGAAGAGGTTATAGAGAATGTTTGCGACACCCGCAGCACCGCCGCTGGTGATTTTGGCAGGCGTATAGAAGACAGTGATGCCGAAAGCGGCGATGAACGGTCCGAAGATGAGGTAGACGATGTCGCTCCAGTGATGAATGAGATGCATGGATTTATTCATAGCAGAATCATGATACATGGTTTATATCCTTTCAGATAGTTTCTCCGGATACGGGAATTGTAAAAGTTACGACAATAACAGAAATCCCGGAAAATCCGGATTCTCAAGCTAAAACATGCTTTTTTTCGGGTATTTTAGCTAAGAAATAATTATTTCCAGGCTAAAACATGCATTTTCTGTCGGGTTATCTCCAGATAAACAGGCTGAAAACAGAAATTCCATCATCCAGCCTTCCCGTCAAACCGGTTTCTGCACTCTTTTATGCACTCCCGAGAAGGAGGGTCTCGGTCAGACCGGAAACCTTCAGAAGAGCCTCATCCGTCACGTGTGTATAGCGGTCGTTCACCCTCTCCGAGCGGTGCCCCAGCACCAGCATCCTGCCCTCCTGCGGTATATCTTCATCGCGGCCGAGAGTCGAGAAGGTATGTCTCAGGGAATGGAACGAGA
>CAVFVX010000144.1:0-5751 GCA_963626075.1 Acutalibacteraceae bacterium | reverse complement strand
CATCCTGGACCTGATCAGGTTCGTGGACAAGAAAAAGAAAGCCAAAAATGAAAAAAAATATACCGCCCATGATCCTGAAAAAACTGGGCGGTATTAATTACTGACCCAGGAGGACACCGTTCGATGGGGCGCCCTTCCTTATCTGTAAGATATCACAACAGCATGATTCTTGAAAGTGTTTTCTTCGTCTTTTTTCACGCCCGAAAAAAGATACCGCCCACTGTCCTGAAAAAACTAGGCGGTATTAATCCGAACTAGGAGGACAACCGTTGCGGCTGCTTTCCTTATCTGCAATGTACCACAGCCGGGAGATTTCCGGAAGGGCTTTGTTATCTCACTCTCCCGATACGAATCCCTCGTCGCCGAGAGTGTAGACGTTCCCGTCTGCAGTCCTGAGGATGTGTGTCCTGTATTCCCCGCCCTCGGCCACCGCGGACTTGCCGTCGTAGAGGCCCATGTACTGATAGTCGCCGTTCTTCTTTCTGCAGTAGATTTCCATCACGGAGGTGATGAGACTCTTCTCTTCGCTGAGCATTACGTAGAATGCTCCGCGGAAGGAGTCCGCCGTCACCTTCCGTCTTACGTATCTTGTACTGTTCCTGATAAGAGCCGTCATGTCGTAGTCGAATGCCATGAGAGTATTATAGCCCCGGGCTTCTCTTTTTCCTATTCCTTCTTCCGTCTCCTGTGATAGAGTATCTTCAGTCAAGGAGAAAAGGACATATGAACAACCCTATGATGGAAAAGGTGATGAAGGAGCTTCATAAGTATATAGACGACCACAGGGACGAAGTGAAGTGCGAGGACGACTACGATGTTCTCGTCAAGCGCTTCATGGAGGAGTACAACGCCTCTGTAAGGGCGGGAAAATCCCGGGGCCCAGAGACAGCTGACGACTACCTTTCTCAGGCCGGGAAGGCGGAGACCCTGAAGGACAGGATATCTTTCCTGAGGAAGGCGCTCTCCATTGAGCCGGGGAATGTCGACGCGCAGTACCAGCTGATTCTCATCGAGAATGCAGACAATCCGGAGGAATGTCTCAAGGCTCTCGGGAAGCTCATAAAAAAGACGGAGAAGACAGACGAGATGAAGGCGTACCTCGAGGAGGATGCCGGATCCTTCTGGGGAATACTCGAGACAAGACCCTACCTGAGACTGAGGCATGCTCATATGACAGAGCTCATATCATGCGGAATGATGGCTGCGGCCGCAGAGGAGGGAAGGGAGCTCATGAGACTCTGTGAAACCGACAACCTCGGAGTAAGGCTGACGCTGATGCACCTCTACGCCTTCATGGAGGACGAGGAGAATGCCCTCAGACTTTTCAAACGCTCCGAAGACAATCCCGAGCCTCCGATGCTCCTTGCTCTTTCCGTTCTCTACTACAAGAAACAGGATTACGCAAAGGCTGCCGGATACCTCCAGAAGCTCCAGACGGTGAACAGGGACACAAGAAAGTTCCTGCGGCGCATGGCCAGTGACGAGGGCACGGACGATGTTTTCGAGTCTATGAACAGCTTCGGCTACCGTCCCTTCACGGAGGAGGAGCTTGCCGTCAACGATGAGGAGAACCGTTTCCTCTTCGAGAGCGTTCCGTATTTCTACAGGTGGGCGTTCAGAACCATAAACAAGAGGAAGTAGCATGGGCCTCTCCTCTGTGAAGTCCTTCTGGGACGACAGCGGAGCCGAGGCGCATATCGCATTTCAGCTCTGCGACATACAGGGACGGCTCTTCGTACGCTCTGCCAGAAAGGGCTGGGACAGCGAGAAGTTCGTTTCGTTCTTCATGAAGAGCCGTGTCGCCGAGGGCCTGGATTCCGTCTACAACAGAATGCAGTGGGCGGGGGAGGAGTATCTTCTGGACGAGACAGTTGACGAGAGTGGAGGCTCGATTACTCCCTCCGCTTCTCCCCTGGGGAGGATATCCTCTACTGGATGGGCTACATATACCGCTACTGGCACTATTACCGGAATGAGAAGAGCCGGGACATGTACAGGACTGCGGGCTACAGGACGATGAAACAGAGCTACCTGATGTTCCATACGCTCTCTCCCGAGCTTGCCATCGACGACCTTATAGAGATGGCGGAGCAGAGGAAGAGGAAAAGACACTGAGTAGCCGTTACGTCGATTCTTCCTTATCTTTAACAATGAAGGGAAAACCTTTATAATCTCCGTTAAATATTTCAGCGGGAGGACACAACATGAAACTCTTTAACACAATGACACGCAGAGTCGAGGAATTCGTACCGATCAAGGAAAACAGGGTGTCCATGTACTGCTGCGGTCCTACTGTATACAACTATGCACATATAGGTAATCTCAGAACATTCATCTTCGAGGATGTCCTCAAGAGAACCCTCGAATACGACGGCTACAAGGTCAAGCACGTCATGAACATCACAGACGTGGGGCACCTCACGGGTGACGGAGACGACGGCGAGGACAAGCTGGGTAAGAGAAGCAGGGAGACGGGTAAGAGCGTCTGGGACATAGCTCAGTTCTACACGGATGCCTTCTTCGCTGACGAGAACGCCCTCAACATCATAAGGCCGACTGTCGTCTGCCGTGCCACGGACCATATCCAGGACATGATTGATTTAATCAAGGTACTCGAGGAGAAGGGCCATACCTACACAGCCGGCGGCAACGTCTACTTCTCAATCGACACGATTTCCGACTACGGCAAGCTTGCGGGCCAGAGCCAGGACGAGAAGCTCAGCGGCGCCCGCATTGCCGTCGACGGCAACAAGCGCAATCCCAAGGACTTCGTCCTCTGGTTCACGAACTCCAAGTTCGGCGAACAGGCGATGATGTGGGATTCCCCGTGGGGACGCGGGTACCCGGGCTGGCACATCGAATGCTCCGCAATGAGCATGAAGTACCTGGGTAAGCATTTCGATATCCACTGCGGCGGAATCGACGCGATTCCGGTGCACCACACGAACGAGATAGCGCAGAGCGAGGCCGCAACGGGCGAGAAGTGGGTCAACTACTGGTGCCACGGCGAGTTCCTTCTCAACGACAAGGGAAAGATGAGCAAGTCCTCGGGCGAGTTCCTGACTCTCCCCGTCGTCGTCAGCCACGGCTACAACGCTCTTGACTACCGCTACTTCTGCCTCTCCGGTCACTACCGCACCCAGCTCAAGTTCAGCTGGGAGGCTCTCGACCACGCAAAGAGTGCGAGAGAGAAGCTTGTGAACATCACGGCGGCTCTGAAGAAATCGGAGCCGGCAAAGACACTCTCGGAGAAGGCCGAAGGCTGGAGAAAGGCGTTTGCAGACGCCATGAACAACGACCTCAGGGCTCCCGAGGCACTTGCCCAGATGTGGCTGATGCTGAAGGACAATTCCCTCACGGACGGCGAGAAGCTTGCGCTCCTTCTCGACTTCGATAAGATTCTCGGCCTCAGGCTCGATGAAGTGGAGGCAAAGAGCGAGGAGAGGGTCGGTACGGACGAGGACTGGAAGCTCGTTGAAGAGAGAACACAGGCGAAGAAGAACAGGGACTGGGCGAAGGCCGACGAGATCAGGGACGCTCTCAAGGCACGCGGCTATGTCGTCAAGGATACACCTTCCGGTGCAATTCTCGAAAAAATAGTGTAACCTTTCTCTTAGGACGATTGTTAACAAGATGGAAATAAAAAGTACCAACAGGGACGATTTCAGAAAGGTATACGATGAGAACTACACTCTGCTGATGCAGGTTGCGATGCACATCGTGTACAACCAGGAGATAGCTGAAGACCTGGTTCAGGAGGCTTTTGAAAGGTTCTTCGTGAAGAACATGAGCTTCCCGGGCATGGACGATGCCAAGTACTGGCTGCTGAGAGTGACGAAGAACCTCGCCCTCAACCACCTGAAGCACAACAAGCGCGAACTGCAGCTTGTGGAGAAGGTGAAGAAGATGCCCGGAAGCGAGATGGCGAACTATGTCGATTCCGCCCGCACCGTCATCGAGGAGGAGGAGAAGAAGAGAGTGAGACGCGCCGTCGAATCTCTTCCGGACAACCTGAGACTGGTCATCCAGCTCAAGGAGTACTCGGGACTCGACTACAAGGCGATCGGGAAGGTCCTGGGTATTTCCGAAACTAACGTTAAGGTCAGGGTTCACAGAGCACGACGCAAGCTCGAGAGCCTTCTGGCTTCGGAGGATAAAGATGTGTATTGATCTGCAGATGCTTTCGGCTTATCTGGACGGGGAACTGAAGGAACCGTACAGAACACAGGTGGAGGAACATCTTCAGCACTGCGGGGCATGCCGCAATCTTCTTCAGAGCATGCAGCGTATGGACAGGACGGTTCAGAGCGATTCGTTCAGCGACGAGGAACTTGAGAGAAACAAGGATGCCGTCTTCAGGAAGCTCGACAACAAGCTCTTCGGGGAGAAGAACAGAATCAGCATCTTTCGCCGCAAGGTACAGATGAGCATACCCACGATGATTGCGACGGCAGCTGCCGCCACCTTCATCTTCGTCGGAGGCTTCATGCTTTTCGGCACCAACGCCGACCAGACGAGCGACATCCTTCCCTCGTTCTCAGTCAACGCCGAGAGCGAGAACGTGAGACTTGTCTCGAACACGAAGGAGAGCCTCGACAACTATTCTCTCGAGGAGATTCTCCAGTACCTCGACAGCAAGGGATACAATGTGGATATTTCAATCAAGGGCCTGCAGCCTCTGGAGGTGACGACTGAGACACCCCAGGAGACGGAAGCAACAGGTGAATAAGTGTGAAGTGCAGGGCGACCTGCACTTTTAATTTGTCAAGGCAATTGTTCTGACGCCTCTTATCTGTTAAGATTCTTCCGTTTACCGGAGGTATTTGATGATGAAAGCGGTGGAACTTGAAAAGGCTTACAATCCCAAGGATTTCGAAGACCGCATCTACAGCGAGTGGAAAGAGAAGGGCGAATTCGGCCCGAAGGACGGAGAAGGGCACTTCTCTGTCGTCATGCCGCCACCGAATGTGACGGGCGTCCTTCACATGGGACACGCCCTGAACAACAATCTTCAGGATATCATCGTAAGATACAAGAGAATGAAGGGATTCCCGACTCTCTGGGTTCCCGGAACCGACCATGCCGGAATCGCGACGCAGAACGTCGTCGAGAGACAGCTTGCAAAGGAAGGTCTGAGACGTCAGGACATCGGACGCGAGAAATTTTTAGAGAGAACATGGCAGGTCAAGGAAAAGCACCACGACATCATAAAGAGCCAGCTCGAGAAGCTCGGATGCTCATGCGACTGGGAGCACGAGAGATTCACGATGGACGAAGGCCTGAGCCGTGCTGTCAGGGAAGCTTTCGTTACGCTTTACGAACGCGGCCTCATCTACAAGGGCAACTACCTTGTGAACTACTGCCCCAAGTGCGGAACCGCACTTGCGGACGACGAAGTCGAGTATGAGAACATTCCCGGAAAGCTCTATGACGTAAGATACCCGTACTCCGACGGTTCGGGCTGGATCACAGTTGCGACAACGAGACCCGAGACCATGTTCGGAGACACCGCAGTTGCAGTGAACCCCACTGACGAGCGCTACACTTCAGTTGTCGGAAAGACAGTTCATCTTCCCCTTACTGACAGGGACATTCCCATCATCGCGGACTCGTTCGTCGAGAAGGAGTTCGGAACGGGTATGGTAAAGATCACCCCGGCTCACGACCCCAACGACTGGGAGTGCGGAAAGAGACATAATCTCGAACCCATCAATATCCTCAATCCCGACGGCACGCTCAACGACAACTGTC
>CAVFVX010000143.1:0-6066 GCA_963626075.1 Acutalibacteraceae bacterium | reverse complement strand
CGGATTATTACACAGTCCGCCGTTCCCTCAAAATATGACAACTTCGCTTTTGCTTTTCGTTAAATTTCTTCCAGTCCTCGGATTCTATCGCAGCAAGCCGCGGGGTATGAAACCCTAACTCCGAAGGCTGCACGTTTCGCCTTCTTCGTCGAATAAAGCTCTATAAAATCGGCAACTCCGAACCTGCGGTGAAATTCGAAGTCGTCGAACAGCCGAACGGATGGTCAAAGGAAGTCAGGAAACCAGAGGGAATAAACGCGACAAAACAGCAGCGTTATGACTACTGGGTAGCCTTCCAGGATTACGCTTTCCAGAATCAGAAGTTCGCCAAGCAATTCAACAGAAGAAAATCCTCTTATGATCACTGGATGAACTTCAGCGTAGGTTCATCTCTTTGTCATCTTGCCGTGAGTCAGCTTCAGACACGAAATGAACTTGACGTCGAACTTTACATAAACGAAGACAAAGGCCTGTTCCATACTCTTGAAGAAAACAAGGAATCAATCGAGAAGGAATCCGAACTTAAGTTTATCTGGAAAGAATTACCGGACAGAAAAGCATCGAGAATAATCATCGAGGAAAAGGTCGACCTGAACAACAGAGACAAATGGCAGGAACAGTTTGACTGGCTTATCGATACCCTTCTCAGAATGAGGAAAGCATTCGCAAAATACCTGTAGAATTTTGCTTATTCCAAACTATCGAGGGATACTTAATAAGTTAATCAGTAACTATAACAAAGTTCTTATCTTGATTCCAGAATTCTTTTTCGTGACTCTTTGAGTTTCGACAGGTAGTTTTTTCTGAACTCCAGTAGGATTTCCTGCACCTCCTGGCTTCTGTAGTCGGAGTAGGTCCACGGGAAGGATGTGAATCCCTTGTTCTGGTATATCAGCGTCACTTCCGCAAAGAGTCGGGAGCCTATTGCGATACGGTGGGAGCGGTTCTTCGTAGTCGCAAGGATTACGTTCGCCGCACTCAGCGTCCCGGGGTCGAGATTGATTTTCCTGCCTCCGTTCTCCTCCCACTTCTTCTCGAGGCGGTTCGTGAAGAGCTTGGCATCGGTCAGCTCGTCGGGGGAGATGAGATTCCTGAATGAGATGAAGAATCTCTCGATTCCCTCACCCATCTCCGGAACGTAGTAGTCCGTGTAGCTGAAGGGAATCGAAGGAGAGATTATGTCTATTGGTCCGAACTTATCCTCAAGGTCCTTTCTCAGTTCATCCGGGAATCCCTTCGTTGAAAGGACACCGGAGAAGAGAAGAACCTTTTCGTATTCCTTCTCTTCCATCAGTCAAGTCCGTTCTCGTAGACGCCGAGGACTCTGAAGTTCTCGCAGGCGCTTTTTATCTCGGCACAGGTTTCCTCGAACTTCGAATAGTCGGGGATGAGCACGTCGACATAGAAGGTATATTCCCAGGGCTTTCCGAGAATCGGCCGGCTTTCGAGCTTCTGCATGTTCAGTCCGTGCTGATAGAAGATCTCGAGGACCTTCATGAGTGAACCGGGTTCGTCGGGAACGCTGAAGAGAAGGGATGCCTTCTCCCTTTTCCTCTCCGCTATCGGCTCCTTCTCGGCATTCTCCTCTCTTGTCATTATATAGAAGCGGGTGTAGTTGCACGGATTGGTCTCTATCGACTGATGGATGATAGCCATGTTGTTGTAGAGGGCTGCGGGAGAACCTGCAATGGCCGCACATGTCCTGTCACCGCTTTCCTTCACGAATGACACAGCTCCCGCCGTATCGAAGAAGGGGATTATCTCGGCGTCGGGGAAGTGCCTGTCGAGGAATTCCCTGCACTGCGCTATCGCCTGCGGATGGGAGTAGATTCTCTTTATCTCCTCCTCCTTCACTCCGGGGAAGCCTATGAGATTGTGAACAACCCTCACCTCCGTCTCTCCGACGACGGTGAGCTCGGAGTGCATCTTTATGAGATCCAGGGGATCGTAGACGGCACCGCCGAGTGCGTTCTCCACGGGGATTACGGCAAATGATGCGGAGGAATCGGAAACGGCATCGAAGGTATCCTTGAAGGAGTGACAGGGAAGAACCTTCACGTCCTCGGCAAAGAAGCGTCTTGCCGCAAGCTCGGAGAAGGCTCCTCTCTCGCCCTGGAAGGCGACGACGGGCTCGGAGATGGTTTCCTTTGTCTCCTTTGTTGCGGATGCTTCTGTAATCGATGACGGAATCTTTCTCGGAATCTTCTCGAGTGTCTTTCCGATGACGGGCGCAATCGCCTGTATATCTCTCATGAGCTTCTCGAACTGCTCGGGATAGAGAGACTGCGGACCGTCCGAGAGAGCCTTCTCGGGATGGTTGTGCACCTCCACTTCGATTCCCGATGCTCCCGACACGAGAAGCGCAAGGCTCATCGGTGATACCATGTCCCTGATTCCCGTTGCATGCGACGGATCCCCGATGACGGGGAGATGCGAGAGCTTGTGCACGGCCGGGATTGCAGAGCAGTCGAGAGTGTTTCTTGTCATCTTCTCGTATGTTCTTATTCCCCTCTCGCAGAGGATGACCTTATCTGTCCCCGATGACATGAGGTATTCGGCAGCCATGAGCCATTCTTCTATCGTAGCAGCGAGTCCTCTTTTGAGGAGAACCGGCATTCCCTTCTTTCCGACAGCCTTCAGAAGCTCGAAGTTCTGCATGTTCCTTGCGCCTATCTGCATGATGTCGACGTAGCCCGCCATCATATCGACATCCGTGGGAGATACCACCTCGCTGACAATCGGCATGTCGAATGCATCCCCGGCCTTTCTCAGAAGCTTGAGGCCCTCCTCCCCGAGGCCTTGGAACGAATAGGGCGATGTACGCGGCTTGAACGCACCACCGCGGAGAACGACGGCTCCCGCTTCTCTCACCTTCTCGGCTATCTGCATGATCTGGTCATAGGACTCGACTGCGCAGGGGCCTGCCATGACGCTTATCCTGTTGCCGCCGATGGAGACGCCGCGGACCTTTACGATGGTATCTTCCTTCTTGAGTTCGCGCGACGCAAGCTTGTAAGGCTTCGAAATAGGAATTACGTTGCTCACTCCCGGGAAGAGCTCGACAGTCCTCGGGTCTATTGTATGTGTGCCGACGGCACCGAGCACCGTCTCGTTCTCTCCGACGATTTCCCTGACGATGAATCCGTTGTCACGGAGAAATGCGGCGACTTTATCTTTTTCCTGTAAGGTAATACCCTTCTTAAGTACGACAATCATGCCTGGATGATAATCCTTTGAGGCAATACTTACAATTGGAGGAAAAATGTTAAGCGAAAATTACGTTGAAGAAGTATTCGAATCCTTCAGAAGAAAACTGAGCGACATGGATTTTCCCGTCCCCGCAGTCGGTGTGATTGCCGCAGAGGACAACTCCCCCTACCGCATTCTCGTCTCCACGATAATCTCGCTCCGCACCCAGGACAGGGTAACTCTCGAAGCCTCGAGGAGGCTCCTTGAGAAAGCCCCGACAGTCAGAGAACTGCAGCTTCTTTCCGTCGAGGAAATCCAAGAATTGATAAAACCCTGTGGATTCTACCTTCGTAAGGCTGTCCAACTAAAAGAGATTGCAGGGATCATAACGTCCCGTTACAGCTCCGTCGTACCCCATGACAGAGAGGCACTGATGGCCCTTCCGGGAGTCGGAACGAAGACGGTTAACCTCGTGAGGAACCTGAGCTGGAACGAGGACGCAATCTGCGTTGACTGCCACGTGCACGAGATTTCAACGCGCCTCGGGTGGACAGAAGAGAAGACACCGGAGGAGACGGAGAAGGCCCTCGAGAAAATACTTCCCGTGAAATACTGGATCGAGATAAACGAACTCTTCGTCCGCTACGGACAGGCGGTCTGCACATCCGTATCTCCCAGGTGCTCGCTGTGCCCGCAGAACGGAAGGTGCCCGAAGAAAGGAGTTGAAAGAACAAGATGATCAAATGCGCTGTTTTCCTGGGAAATCCCGGGAAGGAATACGAGAAGACAAGACACAATGCGGGATTCCTCCTCTGTGATCATCTCTACGGAGGAAACAACTGGCAGAGCAAGTTCCACGCCTTCTATCTCGCTGACGGGGACCTCAGGATTCTGAAGCCCCTGACATACATGAACCTCTCGGGAACGAGCGTCAGCGAATGCGCTTCCTTCTTCAAGCTCAAAAGCGACGAGATTCTCGTTGTCCACGACGACCTCGAACTGCCCGTCGGCGAAGCGAGACTCCAGAAGGGCGGCGGGACGAAAGGCCACAACGGCGTGAAGAGCATACGCGACAGACTCGGAAAGGAGGACTTCATGAGGCTTCGCATCGGAATCGGGAAGCCCGCCCACGGAGACACCGCTCTCTACGTCACCTCCCCCTTTACGAAGGACGAGATGATTACCCTTACTTCCCTCTTCAGTCTCATACGAAGGGACTGGCCGCCAAAATCCGCCGAAAAAGTATGGAAATTGTAATATCAGACATTATTTGTAACATTGTTTGAGGCTATAATTCTTTCTTTGTGATACAATGAAAAAGCACCGTGCACCCAAGGAGAGGACAATGATCAACAGAGACCTGAGAATTGCAGAAGTCACCCGCAGAATTCTTTCATACGAAGACCCCGTGTTCCAGACGGAGAACGGTCCCGGATCATTCTACCAGGAGGCCGCAACCCTCAGCTTCAGATACAACCAGGAGATGAAGAAGGAGGGTAAGGACTTCACCTACATCTCGGCGGGAAAGCTCAATGCCAGTGCTACGCTGCACTACGTCTACCAGATTATCCTCACCTACCTTCTCGGAGAGAGCGACAGGGACTTCTTCAGAAGAAGGACGCAGACGATAGAGAGCAACGAGGAGCTCAGGGATGCTCTCTCCTTCTACTCGAGGGAATTCCCGACGGAAATCAAGGACGACAGGAACATCGAGGAGGACATGAGAGGATACTTCATCCACCAGGTCCTTCTCCAGAACAGAGCCCTCGTCAGTGCCGCAGAACCCTTCATAGCGCCCGCGGGCCTCACACTACCCACCTCCTTCCGCGCCCTTTCGTCCGTTCTCTCATCCTTTGTGAAGGACGACCTCAGAAACGGAGAGCCGAACATGGACGACGTCTTCACGTTCCTCTGCATGCCCGCGCGTCTCTATCCCGATTCACTCATCGACCAGCTCCAGTACATTCTCCGCGAATGGTCGGACATGCTTCCCGAGTCCTTCGTGAGACTTCTCAAGTCATCAATCGACTACATCAACGAGGAGCAGAAGGACAGGGGTACCCCCGGTCCCGGAGGCCCGGTCAACATTCCCGTCACGGACTACTCATCCGAGCTCAACGAGTACGAGGCCTTCTCCTCCGACTCCAACTGGATGCCCTGTGTCGTCATGATTGCAAAGTCCACGCTCGTATGGCTCGACCAGCTCTCGAAGGAATACAAGAGGGAAATAACCTCCCTCGACCAGATTCCGGACGAGGAACTCGACTTAATGCAGAAGAGGGGAATCACGGCACTCTGGCTCATCGGTCTCTGGCAGAGAAGCGACGCCTCGAAGGAGATAAAGCACCTCTGCGGCAACCCCGACGCCGTCGCCTCGGCATACTCACTCAAGGACTACGACATCTCCCCCACAATCGGAGGCTGGGAAGCCGTTTACAATCTCAAGGAAAGATGCCGGAAGAGAGGAATAAGGCTTGCCTCCGACATGGTTCCCAACCATACCGGAATCGACGGCAACTGGGTCTACGAGCACCCTGACTACTTCATCTGGCAGAACTATCCTCCATACCCGTCATACACCTACAACGGACCCGACCTCTCATCGAATCGAGACTGGGAAGTGAAGATCGAGGACCACTACTACGACCGCACCGACGCTGCAGTCACATTCCGTATGAAGAACCGCCACACCGGAGAGACAAGATACGTCTTCCACGGCAACGACGGTACGACGATGCCCTGGAACGACACGGCGCAGCTCGATTACCTCAACCCGGAGACGAGAGAGGCTGTCATCCAGAAGATTCTCCATGTTGCCAGAAACTTCCCGATCATCCGCTTCGATGCCGCCATGACGCTTGCAAAGCGCCACATCGA
>CAVFVX010000142.1:0-6202 GCA_963626075.1 Acutalibacteraceae bacterium | reverse complement strand
GCAAACGAGGAAGTCAAGGAAGGAAGGTGCGAACGCTGCGGAGCAAAGGTCGAGAAGAAGAACATCAGACAGTGGATGCTGAGAATCACGGCGTATGCCGAGGATCTTCTCAAGGGACTTGACTCCCTCGACTGGCCGGAATCGGTGAAGTCGATGCAGCGCAACTGGATCGGAAGAAGCGAAGGCGCATCGGTCATGTTCAAGCTCGAGAAGAGCGACGAGTACCTTGAAGTCTTCACGACACGCTGCGACACACTCTTCGGCGCAACCTACATGGTCATCGCCCCCGAGCATCCCCTGAGGGAAAAGCTCACGACTCCGGAGCAGAAGGAAGAAGTCGAGAAGTACCTCGATGTAGTCAAGCACAAGTCGGACCTCGAGAGAACGGACCTCAACAAGGAGAAGACCGGCGTCTTCTCCGGAAGCTATGCCATCAACCCCATCAACGGCAGGAAGCTCCCGATCTGGATTGCCGACTACGTACTCATCTCCTACGGCACGGGTGCCATCATGGCCGTTCCGGCTCACGACGACAGGGACTGGGAATTCGCAAAGAAGTTCAATCTCCCGATAGTCGAAGTTCTGAAGAGCGAAGTCGACGTGCAGGAAAAGGCCTGGACGGAGGACGGAATCCACGTCAACTCCGAGTGGCTCAACGGCCTGAACAAGAAGGATGCAATAGCAAAGGTCCTCGAGTACCTCGAGGAGCACAAATGCGGACACAAGGCCGTGAACTACAAGCTCCGCGACTGGGTCTTCTCACGCCAGCGCTACTGGGGAGAACCCATTCCACTCGTACATTGCGAAAAGTGCGGAATCGTACCGCTTCCGGAGGACCAGCTTCCGCTGACGCTCCCGCAGGTAAGTAAGTATGAGCCGAGCGGCACGGGCGACAGCCCGCTGAGCAAGGTTGACGAGTGGGTCAACTGCACATGTCCGCAGTGCGGAGGAAAGGCGAAGAGAGAGACGAACACAATGCCCCAGTGGGCGGGATCCTGCTGGTACTTCCTGAGATACATCGATCCGAAGAACACAGAGAGGTTCGTAGGAGAAGAGAAGGAGAAGTACTGGATGCCGGTATCTCTCTACGTAGGAGGCGCGGAGCACGCCGTACTCCATCTCCTCTACTCGCGTTTCTGGCACCATGTGCTCTACGACCTCGGGTATCTCTCGACTCCCGAGCCCTTCCAGAGACTCGTGAACCAGGGCATGATTACATCCTTTGCCTACCAGAGAGCGAACAAGAGCCTCGTCCCGTCGGACACAGTCGTCGAGAAGGACGGAAAGTACTATGCACAGGATGACGGAGAGGAGCTTACGCAGGTAATCGCCAAGATGAGCAAGTCCCTCAAGAACGTCATCAACCCCGACGACTACATCCGCGACTACGGTGCGGACTCGGTGAGAATGTACGAGATGTTCATGGGCCCGCTTACGGAAAGCAAGCCCTGGGCGACTGCAGGTTTCATCGGCGTCTATCGCTTCATAGAAAAGGTCTGGAAACTCGCAACCGAGAAGGAAATCAGGAACACGGAGCCGAATAAGGACATCGACCGCCTCATGCACAAGACCATCAAGAAGGTCACGGAAGATACGGCAACCCTCAACTTCAATACCGCAATCTCTCAGATGATGGTCTTCGTCAACGAGCTCACGAGAGCTGAGTATCTTCCGAAGATATGCCTCGAGAACCTCGTTCTCCTGCTCTCGCCCTACACTCCCCACCTCAGTGAGGAACTCTGGGAGAGACTCGGGCACACCCCGAGCGTCTCGAAGGCTCCCTGGCCGAAGTATGACGAGGAGAAGACGAAGGATGACACGATCACCCTCGTTGTCCAGATCAACGGCAAGGTGAGAAGCAAGATTTCGATGCCGACCGGAGCGACGAAGGAAGAGCTCCTCGCTGCAGCTAAGGCTGACGAGACCGTGAAGAAGTGGACGGACGGAAAGGAGACAATCAAGGAGATTGTCGTTCCCGGAAAGCTTGTCAACATCGTCGTGAAATAAGATAAGGGGTCTCGAAAGGGACCTCTTAAATACATCAGCCTATGAATGAAAATCTCTCATCCTTCAGACGGGGACTCGTCGACGGAATAAGCGTCGCACTGGGATACTTCGCAGTCTCCTTCACTCTCGGAATAAGCGCATCGAATGCGGGAATAAAGTGGTACCAGAGTGCTCTCATGAGCGCTCTCAACTACACGTCCGCAGGTCAGGCTGCGGCAATAGACATCATGAGGGAGCACGGCTCGGTGTGGGTGCTCATCGCCTCCACAGTCGTCATAAACCTGAGGTATCTTCTGATGAGCGCAGCCCTCGCCGTGAGGCTTTCGCCTTCCACGGGAACGGGGAAGAGAATGCTTATGGCAGTCGGAGTCACGGACGAGATTTTCGGCCTGGCGTCAGCACAGAAGTATCCTCTGAATCCCTTCTACAACGTCGGCGCAATGGCCGTCGCATGCCCGGGATGGGTTCTCGGCACCGCACTCGGCGGCGTCATGGGAGAGATTCTGCCTTCCGTCCTCACGTCGGCTCTGTCGCTTGCGCTCTACGCGATGTTCCTCGCGATAATCATTCCTCCCGCGAAGGAGAACAGGGTTATTGCAGTCTGCGTTCTTGTCTCGATGCTGCTGAGCCTGCTCTTCGAGAAACTCCCGTTACTTGCGGATATATCTTCCGGCATGAAGGTGATCATCATAACAGTCGTGGTCGCAGGAGCGACGGCAGTACTCTTTCCCGTGAAGGAGAACACAGTCGAGGAGAAATACAGTGAGTGACACATACATTTATATATCTATAATCGCGATTGCGGCCGTGACCTACCTCATCAGGGTGATTCCCCTTCTCGTTCTCAAGAAGCCCATCAGGAACGTATTCTTCCGCTCCTTTCTCTACTACGCCCCCTACGTGACGCTTGCCGCACTCACCTTCCCCGCAATCCTCAGTGCAACGGGTTCCTTAATTCCCTCCCTCGTAGGCTTTGCAGTTGCCATCATCGTCTCCTTCCTCGGCTGGGGACTGCCGCTTACTGCGGGAATAAGCTGCATAAGTGCACTTATTGCACTGCTTATCGTATAACTGCAGGAAAAGTAACTTTCAACATTCTTTCTTCTACTGTATTTTTTATACACTATTTTTTAAGAATCGGGTTATACTGGATACAGACGGAGAAGAAGAATGATTACATCAGTGAGGATAAGGAACGTCTCTTCAATAGAAAATGCGAAAATCAGCTTCGAGAAGGGCGGCTACAGGTATCTTGAGAAATATGTTCTCGGAGAAAGGGTATCGAACCCGATTGCGGTATACGGAGCAAACGGAAGCGGAAAGAGTTCGCTACTCAACGCCTTTGCATCCCTGGTGAATCTCCTCTCCGACGAGCCCGACAGACTTACGGGCTTCACGCCCGGTGTACTCTCTCCTTCTTCTCCTTCGGGAATGGAGATATCTTTCTGCATCGGCGGAAGGAACTTCACCTATTCCATTCTCGAGAAGAACGGAGCAATAAGCGAGGAAAGCCTCAGAGAAGCAGGAACCACATCAGTCGAAAGGAAGGATTCCTCCTATTCCTACAAAGGAAAAACGTACCCGATAGAATCCTCCCTCTATCCCGCTCTGAGAGATATCTACGCATCGGGAAGAGGAGATGAGGGAGAACAGAGAGCATATGAATTCCTGTCGAATATAGCCTTCGTGGGAGCTTCGAGGCACAACTACATCGTCAGGGCCTTCAGAAACAGGCCGAGTCTCGATGTGCTTGTGGAGAAATCGAAGGACGTGAAGGAGATTATCAGAGGCTACAGAGTCTTTCCGGTATATGACATAGTCTCTTCGTCGGAAGGCGGAAAGAAAAGCTACTATTCCCTTCTTGAGACAGGCTCTTCGATAATGAGGCTCCCGCTCTCAATGATGTCCGACGGAATGCAGAACCAGAGCTTCCTCCTGAGCATTCTCCTCTCCGTTCCGGAGGGAGGTGTTCTTGTCATCGACGAAATCGACCAGGCGCTTCATCCTCTGACAATCATGGATTTCATCAATGCGGCAGTGGAGAGAAACATACAGCTGATCTTCTCCGGGAACAATACGAATGTCTTCGTTCATTTAAGACCGGACAATATCCTGTTTGCAGACATAAAGGAAGAAAAGAGCAGGTACAAGCGCCTTTCGGACATTCATCCGAACATAAGGGAGATAAACAACATCGAGAAGATGTACCTCTCCTCAACCTTCGATGACGAGATAAGAAGATAGCCCCTGAGAAATATGATAATCCCCGTTAAGACGACGGGGACCAGTCGGGATATAGCAGAGCTGTCAGTCTCCGTCGCTCTCGACGACCTTCGCGAGTCCGCCTTTACTTGTCTCACGATAGAGGGAAGGAATGGCAGTACCAGTCTCCATCATTACTTCAACGACATCGTCGAAGCTTACCTTGTGTCTTCCGTCGCTCATGAGAGCAAAGGAAGCATGGTCGATGGCTCTCATGCAGGCCATTGCGTTACGTTCTATGCAGGGAACCTGCACAAGTCCCATCAGAGGGTCGCAGGTAAGACCCAGGTGATGCTCGAGTCCCATCTCCGCAGCGTACTCAACCTGATGCACGGATCCTCCTAAAAGCTGTGTAGCCGCAGCTCCCGCCATGGCGCAGGCAACTCCGACCTCCCCCTGGCATCCGACTTCGGCACCGCTTATAGAGCCGTTGGACTTCACGATGTTGCCGACAAGCCCTGCAGTAAGGATTGCCCTCTGTATTCTTATTTCGGGAATCTTGTACTCCTGCTGGAGGTAATAGAGGACACCGGGAAGAACACCGCAGCTTCCGCAGGTAGGGGCCGTGACGATTCTGCCGCCTCCCGCATTCTCCTCGCTTACGGCGAGGGCATAGGAAAGGGCGCGGGATGTGTTGCCGAGGCTTCCCGCGAAGTCGATGGACTTTGCGTGGGAAAGGCATGCCTTTCTCTGAAGCTTGAGGCCACCGGGGAGAACGCCTTCGTTCTCGAGGCCGCGGTGTATGGCTTCCTTCATCACGTTCCAGACTTCACCCGCATAGTCGAGAATGCCTTCTCCCTCGTATTCGACTGCAACCTCCCACATCTGATACCCGTGGTAATCACAGTAGTTGAGCATCTTCTCCATGTCACCGAGGACAAGCTCGGGATAGACCGTGTCGTCAGCCTCTCCCTTCTCGCCTTCCTTTATTATCTTTCCACCTCCGACGGAGTAGTAGGTATCTGAAATGTCACCGGATATGAATGTGACGGCATTGGGATGGAACGGCTTGAAGAGAGTCGGGAACCATACGATTTCACTCTCCACGCCGTTGTCGCTCATGACGGTGAGAATGGCCTTGTCGGTAAGGTGTCCCTTACCCGTCGCCGCAAGCGAGCCGTAGAGCTCGACTCTGACGCTCTTCACTTCGGGGTGTTCCCTTAAAAACCTTTCAGCTGCACTCCTGGGGCCCATCGTATGGGACGAGGAGGGACCGTAACCGATTCTGTAGAGTTCTCTCAATGATTCCATAACTGGATTTTAAGACGAATGGGAAGGGGTATCAACTCCATTTCGGCTGGGCTTTGTGCTTTACCCAGTATTCCCCCTCGTCGGATATCACAATCTCGAGAATCATCTTCCTCTCCGTATTGAGGTAGTACCATATACCCGGAAGCAGAGAGACCGTCTTCCCGTCTCCCGTACCGCTGAGGGTGAATGACGACGAGTGCGAGAAGAGACTTACCCAGTAACCCGGGAGTACTCCGTCGAGAGGAACGGAAAACTTCTTCGAGAGCGTCAGCTTACCCTCCTCAAGGGTTCCCGCGTAGAGGGACGTAAGGAAGGTATCTCTCCTCACAGCCCCGAGGTCGGGGTTGTACTTTCTTATTGCCTCGACGGACACTTCCCTCACAGCCTGGGGCATGGTCTCCGCGGCCTCAATCAGCATCTGGGCGAAGTATCCGCTCTGGGCATCGAGGTATACCTCCCTCTCTCCGCCCTCCCAGAAGCCTCCGAAGGGAGACAGGTCTCCCAGAGGATAGAGGGCGAAGACAGAAAGCGACGTCGGCGACACGGTTACGATGATTTCCGACTCCCCTGCCGAGAGATACTCCGTATGTACGCTCTCTCCGTCGAAGTACCTGAACTTATACCACATGCTCTCTCCCGTCACCTGCTCCCACGTCAAATCGGAAAACAGAGATACCGTAAC
>CAVFVX010000141.1:0-6295 GCA_963626075.1 Acutalibacteraceae bacterium | reverse complement strand
GGCTTGCCTCGTGGGTTGTTGATTGTAATACCCCTTCTTACTTAGAGTTAGGCATATCCCTTTTCAAGCATAAGACCGGAATTTCAGAACTGTCAACAAAAACCATACATATGACCGATTTTGAAATTCCTTTTTCCTTGAAAAGAGGTCACTCGTGTGGTCTACTGATAAGGGAGGGAACATCTTATGAAGAAAAACATTACACTCATTCTGTTTCTTGTTCTCGCTGTCTTTTCAGCCTCTGCATATACAAACAACGCCATAGTCTTCGACCCTGATGACCAGATATATGAAGATATGGATGCTCTCTACACTGAAGCATCCCTTGTCCGGCCATCCACGAAGAGACCCTGGTCAGAAGGCGAAGTGAGAATGATGCTTAAAAGGGTCGATGTCACGTCCCTCTCCGAATACGGAGAAAAGCTCTACAGAAAGATAGAGGACAAGATTGACAGCGGCCTGAGATGGAACTTCGGGGAAGACCTCGGCATCAATGTCGGTTTCGATACGACGGCGGAGATGTACGCTCATACTAACGGCGATATGTTCACGACCGAATATGACTGGGAGAGAACATACGACGAGAGAAAGTCATTCATGAAGCTCTTCGTCGAGTTCACATCCTGTGACAACTTCTACACGACGTGCGATCTCCACTTCAGACACAACCGTGTCGACAGACTCGACACTTTCACAGAATACAGCTCGGTTTCAGCCGACGGCAGACTCACTTCCGACGGCTATGTCGGATCCTACCAGCTCGAGACAAAGGACGAGAACGGAAAAATCACTTCAAGTGCTCTCTATTATATAAGCAGGTCGAACCAGTTCGCTTCCACGTTCATGACGAACATCTTCTTCGACACGACCCACTACTCATTTATATGGCCCAGGCGTGCCGTCTTCTCGTTTGGAGGGAACAACTGGAATTTCTCCATAAGCCGTGACAGACTTGAACTCGGTAACGGCCGTTTCAGCAACCTTCTCGTCGATGACCATACGTTCAGCGACTACGCCAGACTCACATTCTTCAGTGACTACTTCAAGTATGACTTTGTCATGCTCTTCCTCAATTCCGTAATCAACCCCGGCGAACAGATGAATGAAGAGGGCCGTGTATATCTTATACATACACTCGAATTCAGAGTACTCGACAGAGTCTCGTTCACACTCAGCGAGAACGTCATGTACAGATACAGGACGCTTGACCTTGAATACATCAACCCGTCCTTCATATATCACAATCTGAACAACAGATCCATGTTCAACGCCCTCGCCTATCTTGACGTCAACGTGCTCATAACAAAGGGATTCGAATTCTACGGGCAGCTTGCCATCGACCAGGCACAGGCTCCGAACGAAGATGACAGCCAGACAAGTTCCTACGGCATAACGGGAGGACTTCAGTATACGAAGAACTTCACTTCGGGGTCTCTGAGATTCTACGCAGAGTACACGAAGACAACCCCGATGCTTTACAGACGCGACCAGGTTGACTTCATCCGTAACACCCGCTACAACGCCATCAACGGAACGGCCTATTTCGTTAACTGCTTCGACTATGTGGGTTTCACATACGGAAGTGACTGCAGAATGCTTGAACTCAATCTGAAGTACACAAGCACCCGTAGCTGGGATGCGGTCCTCTTCTGCCGCTTCGCTCAGAAGGGAGAAGTGAATATCTACACTTCCCATAACAGCAGCGGCAGAAACAGCGACTGGGCGAACCTCCGCGGCGACACTCCCTATGACGACAGAGTAACCTACTTCTGCGTTGCAGGAGTAAAGGGCAATGCCGACCTTGAATCTCTCTTCTCCTGGCCGGGAATATCATTCGGGGTGGAACTCGACTGGGTATCACGATTCGTGTACACGAAGAGTACGGGAGAGAAAACAGACGGGCAGAACGACCTGCAGCTGACGGCATCCGTCACCGTTGCTCTCTGAGAGTTGCCTCCTCCGGGAGGCATTCTTACTATCTCTGCACAGAACTGCCTTTCAGATAATTTTCATTCTGTCTCATATCTTTGTCACATGGAAATCACAGCAGTCATCACCTTTTGCAAGTGTTTTCGTGCGGTGGAGCTTTCCACCCTGATTACGGTAGTTGCGCTCGTCCATGTTGCACAGGCATGGCACAAATTCAAAGCAGTTTTCGCGTTTTCCAAGCCTGCAGATGCCACACTGGGTGTAAGTGTTATAGAACTCATTCACACCCTTCTTATAGTCAAACTTCCAGTCAAGTTCATACTTTGAATTCCGGCTCGCCTTGCTTTCAAGAACATGCTTATCCTGTACCTTGTCTGTAAACAGAGTGCATTTCCTGTTCCTGTGCACCTTCACCATGAAGGGGGAATCGAAAACCGCAGTCACCATTCTGTCTACTATTTCCGGCGTGATTCTGTCACTCTCCGCTTTATGCAGTGAGAACACAAAAGCGGCGACATACAGATTGGATTGAAGTGAGCTCCCCCCGATATCCGGAGTCCTGAGGAGCATTGCCTTGAATTCCTTTCTGACTTTCTTCCTGTAATCAGCCATATCCATATCGGGATATACACCCCTCAGTGCCTCAAGTGCCGGCTTGAAGCACATCATCTCAATCCCTTTTGCAATGAGACCGTATTTCAGCATGCTGTTTTCTCTCCTTACTATAAGGTTAGATAAGACTAACTTGGGTTGATACTTCTGTCAATAAGTTGAAAGAGATCTTACGGCGGCATAAGTCATGTACAAAATCATCAACATTCATTTTTTGTAATATTATTTAACGGTATTAAAACAAATTACAAACTTCTTCTGATTATTTTTCATAATCGTATTGACAATAAGGATAATTTTATCTATAAGTCTGTATCGATAAATAAGGAGCAACTCAGCATGTCAGAGAACAAAGAACTCTTTGAAGGCCAGAAAGAACTAGAAGAGATGATAGTGAGAGTAAAGGATGCACAGAGAATCTATGCCACCTATCCTCAGGAGAAGGTTGATGAAATCTTCCGTGCCGCGGCAATTGCGGCAAACAACGCGCGTATTCCCCTCGCACTCGATGCAGTCGAGGAGACGGGAATGGGAATCGTGGAGGACAAGGTAATCAAGAACCACTTCGCAGCGGAATACATATACAACAAGTACAAGGACGACAGGACCTGCGACATCATCGAGGAGGACAAGGGCTTCGGCATCAAGAAGATTGCAGAATCGAAGGGGGTCATCTGCGGCATAATCCCGACGACGAATCCGACAAGTACGGCCATCTTCAAGTCGCTCATCGCCCTCAAGACACGTAATGCCATCATCTTCAGCCCCCATCCGAGAGCGAAGAAGTGCACAGTCGACGCGGCAAGAACGGTACTCGAGGCAGCAGTGAAGGCCGGAGCTCCGGAGAACATCATCGGCTGGATAGACGAGCCGACACTCGACAAGACGAACTACCTCATGACCCATAAGTACGTCAACCTCATTCTCGCAACAGGCGGCCCGGGTATGGTCAAGAGTGCATACTCCTCGGGGAAGCCCGCCATCGGCGTCGGTGCCGGCAACACCCCCGCCCTCGTCGACGAATCTGCAGACCTCAGGATGGCAACGGCCTCCATTCTTATGTCGAAGACCTTCGACAACGGCATGATCTGCGCGTCCGAGCAGACAATCATCTGTCACAGGAACATATATAAGGAGATGAAGAAACTCCTGAAGGAAGAAGGTGCACACTTCCTTACGAAGGATGAGATGGAGAAGCTCTCCCCCATCATTCTTGACCCGAAGAGAGGCTCCGTCAATCCGGCAATCGTCGGACAGAGCGCGGTTAAGATTGCTGAAATCGCAGGATTCGAGGTGGATCCGAAGACAAAGGTCCTCATCGGAGAAGTGAAGAAGATCGAGATGGACGAGCCCTTTGCTCACGAGAAGCTCAGCCCCGTCCTCGGAATGTACCAGTGCGAGACATTCGAGGAGGGATGCGACATGGCTTCCCGCCTCATCGCACTCGGCGGCTTCGGACACACCTCCGTCCTCTACTGCGACGAGAAGCAGGACGACAAGGTCAACATGTACGGAAGAATCGTGAAGACGAGCAGAGTCCTCATCAACATGCCGGCATCCCAGGGGGCCATCGGCGACATCTACAACTTCCGCTTAGAGCCGAGTCTCACACTCGGATGCGGAAGCTGGGGAAACAACTCCATCAGCGAGAACGTAGGTCCGAAACACCTCCTGAACGTAAAGACCGTTGCAGAAAGGAGAGAGAACATGCTCTGGTTCAAGTTACCACCCAAGGTTTATTTCAAATACGGCTGTCTCCCGGTTGCACTCCAGGAGCTCGAAGGCAAGAAGAGAGCATTCATCGTCACCGACAGCTTCCTCTTCTCCTCCGGTATGATTGACAAGATCACTGACACACTCAAGCTCATCGGAGTCGAGACCGAGGTCTTCCACCAGGTAAAGCCCGACCCGACACTCGGAACAATCAATACGGGCATGCAGCTCGTCAACGCCTTCAATCCCGATGTCATCATCGCAGTCGGAGGAGGCTCTCCGATGGATGCCGCAAAGATCATGTGGCTCCTCTACGAGCATCCGGAAGTAAAGTTCGAAGGCCTCGCACTCAGGTTCATGGATATAAGAAAGCGTGTCTACGCATTCCCGAACATGGGAAAGAAGGCAGAACTTGTATGTATCCCGACAACGAGCGGCACCGGAAGCGAAGTCACACCGTTTGCAATCATCACGGATGAGAACACGGGAATGAAGTGGGCCATTGCGGACTACGCACTCACCCCGAGCATGGCTATCATCGACAGCGAGCTTGCAATGGGACAGCCGAAGGGACTTACGGCTTCCTGCGGCCTGGATGTCCTCACACACGCTCTCGAAGCACTTGTCTCCTCCATGAGTACGGACTTCACGAATGCGCTCTCCCTCGAGGCGGCAAGAATAATCTTCAAGTATCTGCCGCAGGCTTATAAGGACGGTACCAACAAGAAAGCAAGAGAGAAGGTACACGACGCATCCACTATGGCCGGCATGGCGTTCAGTAACGCATTCCTCGGCCTCTGCCACTCGATGGCACACAAGCTCGGCGCGCAGTTCCACGTGCCTCACGGAATGGCGAACGCACTGCTTCTGACGAATATCATCCGCTTCAATGCGAACGACAACCCGACGAAGATGGCTGCATTCCCGCAGTACGAATACCCGTCAGTCGTCTCCAGATACGCCCGTGTCGCCGATTACATCGCAACTCCCGTCAACAACACGAAGAACACGGAGTATGTCGTGACAAAGCCGGAGATGACGCTCGAGGAGAGAGTCGAAGCGCTGATAGAGGGAATCGAGAGCCTCAAGAAGGAACTCGGAATTCCCGCCTCGATACAGGAATGGGGCGTGAAGGAGGAGGACTTCCTCAGAGAAGTCGATTCACTCTCCGTGAAGGCCTTCGACGACCAGTGCACGGGTTCGAATCCGCGCTATCCTCTGATCAGCCAGATAAAGGCTCTCTACCTTGACTGCTACTACGGAAGAAAGTGGCAGGAGGAAGCCTGAAGAAAAAACGGAAGACAGAAGAGGGGGAAAGTCTTTCATTTGCAGTATTTCTGCAGTCCGCACGTCGCAGCGTGCGGACTTTCCTTTTGTCCCCGAAAAGAGGAAAACACACCTTACTCAAAGAATGCCGATGGCTTATATTTGTTGATATCGGAGGTGAAGAATGGTCAGAGCAGTCGTCATAGCGATGTCGGTCACGAAGAGCATATATGATTTCGTAACGTTCCTTCTAGCGCGGAGCATGTGGAAGAAGCCGCTCCCGGAGAACGTGAGGGATGTATATAGCAGGGAGGAATATGAGAAATATATCCGCTACAAGAAGGACTGTGCCCGGTCCGATACAGCCCGCATGGCGCTGAGCTTCGTTCTGGACCTCGTGTTTCTTGTATTCAACGTCTACTCGTTGGTATTCAATGCGTTCGCATCACTGAACATCTACCCCAGGTACATCCTCATGATTCTCATCTTCGCTGTAATCGAGCAGATTACCGGAATCCCGTTCGCTTATTACGACACCTTCGTCATCGAGGAGAAGTACGGAATCAACCCACCCACGGGGCAAGCCCCGGGGTATGCAGTGGCCTGACGGCCCCATCCGTCAGTAACAGTTCGGGTTGAACAGCTCAAGCACTCTGTAGTGCTACGTCATCGGGGAAATAGGCACCGTCGGGTATCGTTCCAGCCCGACGCTCTGCGGCTCTGGGGCGCTAAACCCCCGATTGACATGAGCGTGGGACACATTACCGCTGGAGAC
>CAVFVX010000140.1:0-6300 GCA_963626075.1 Acutalibacteraceae bacterium | reverse complement strand
TTTTACTGTAATCATTTAGGTGTTTCCGATCATGACGAAAAGGATATCATGAATTTTACTGTCCGCGATGAAAAAGGTACTGGACTTCTTGAATATGTTCAGCATCAGGCTTTCCCCGATGAGATTGACGGGACAATGCGAACGTATATAGTACGGGATAACACGAGTTCGGAAATGGTCGGATATTTCTCTTTGAAAGCAGGCCTTATTTCCTGCAATGAACGTGATGTTGAAGTACTGGATGAGAATACAGGCGATGTGGTCTTCGATTGCGACACTGGTGATGTAATGATGCGTCCGGTTTTTGATACGCTTCCTGGTGTAGAGCTTGCGAATTTTGCTGTTAATCAGTCATACATCCGCAAACACCCTGATATGAAAGGTGTCGGGGAAATCATTTATCAGAGGTTCGTTCATCCGATAGTCGAGAAGGTTGCCGAATCAATAGGAATTAAAACGCTGTATATCTTTGCTCTTCCGTATGATGAACTCATTGCACGTTATGAAGAATACGGATTGAAGAGGCTTGATGACGAAAATGAAAGGAAAGTCCACAGACGTCTGAAGCCTCTGTATGATGAGTCATGTATTTTCATGTATGAGATGCTTTAGGAAAAAGCCGGCCTGGCTATTCAACAGTCTGATTCCTCTTCTCTGAACCAACTTCACGTCGAAAGAGAAGAACATTTGCGGATGGAAGGAGGAAATCCTGGAGTGATTTCCTCTTTACGACATTGACGAAGTGAAGTGGTTGTTATTTGCTGGTGTTAACTTGTAAAAATATTTGACAGGCTGTATGTGTTGTGTTATTGTCTCTTCAAGAGGAGAAGAAACATGAAAGATAATGACAGTGAATTCATATCGAAGGTTGCCGATTACTTCTGTGCGACAGTGGATGATTCCCATCCGCACGGGAACATGAGTGCCGTAGCTGAGCACTTCGGCGTCACGAGGGCGAAGGTAAACAAGATTCTCATTACAGCGGGGGTGATTGACTCTCCGCTCCACAGGGATGTCATGAGGCTGAAGGAGGATGGCTATGATACCTCAGACATCGCCGTTGCGCTCGGAGTCTCGGAGGCGACGGTAAAGATCAACATGCCCTACGAGAAGGTCATCTATAACGGAGAGGAAAAGAGCCCCGGCGCCGTATATGTCGACCACTTCAGAAAGAGGGAGAAGGTCTTCCTCGAAAATGTCGTCAGGGCGAAGACAAATCTCGAGGAGGCCCATGAACGCATCATGAGCAACCCCGAGCATGCATCTCTTGTTGAGGAAATACTCAAGAATCATACTTTCGATAACACTGACGATCCCCTTCACCTGAGTCCGATCTATACGGAAGATGAGTATTGTCTCTTCAAGATGGTTCCTTATCTTCTCGTACTTCACGTTGAGCTCGACGGGGATCTCAGTGAAGTCAGGAAGGAAGCGGAACTCAGATTCGGCCGCTCCGTCTCGAGGGATATCCTGGTGCCGGCACAGATTCCTCTTCACAATCTTCACTACTGCCTCAACCAGGCCTTCGGCTTCACTCATTCGCACCTTCATGAATTCACTCTTCCCGATGAGGACCTGGAGTGGATTACCGGGGGAAAGGTCTGGAGATGGAAGGACCTCGTCGGACTCGTGTTCAAGAACCCATACAGGGATGAAGAGCTTGACTACTGGGATGACGACTATGAGGGAGGAAGTCCGAAGAAGTGGATGCGGAGCAAGTATACGGGACCGGAGTACAGGAGAGTGTACGAGGAATCATACCCGTACATACACAAGGAATTCAAGGATGAGGTTTTCGAATGCAAAAAGATTGACGACCTCTGGCTGGGGATGGATTTCAATCCGCTGCAGCTTAATGAATCTCTTCAGCTCTCTGAGATACTCTCGGTGGAAGGTCACAGGGAATATAAGAGCCTGAGGGAATACGATGCACTCATGAAGAAAAGCATTGAAGAAGCATCCCGATTTCCAGAGGATACCTACGGCGCCTGCCCCTATGTCTATCCCTTTGCATCATCACTTAAGTATACCTACGACTTCGGCGACGACTGGTCATTCACCATCACGCCTCACGAGGACGTGGAGTACCTGGGAGACAGGGTTACCGCAGAGGGTATGAAGAAGGCGATAAGGAGCGTATTGACTCTCGCCCGTCCAATGGTCATTGCCGCTGACGGTCTGCCGCTTATCGAGGATGCCGGCGGAATCTGGGGACTCACGGCCTTCTACAAGGGCGAGGAGCAGTATGAAGACAGGAAGGAAAGCATCCAGTGGGCGAAGGGGAACGGCTGGAGCGGCAGAATCGGCAATCTAGATACTTTACTGTGAAAGAAGGAGTAGAGAAATGTATTCGAAAGGTTTTGTTACAGACAGAGAGCAGGCGATTGCCCTGTATGAAAAGTATGGAATCCCTTACAAGATAATGAAACGTTCCGGCGAAGTGAGAGCAGAGATGCCTGCCGGAGGAAATGTTTTCAGGGGTGAAGTACAGGAGATGCTGGAGAGCATCGGTGCAGAGAATCTTCTTGACCATGCTGCCGTATATGATTCGAAAGACGGATGGGTGTTCATCTCTTCTCCATACGGTGCGGAAATATCAGATATGCTCAGGAAAAGAGTTGAAAACTGGGGCTATTCGATTGAATACAGCGGGTGCCGGCCATATATGAATGTGGACGCAGTAGTCATCAGGTCACTTCATCCACTGACATAAGTTGATTGTTGCTTCTTTTTATTTCGAGGAAGAGATTCTTCCGGGGAATATTGATTACCCGGAAGTGCGTCTTCATTTGCACATGACTGTATATGCCTGATAAAAGGCCGCTCGGTTATGTGACATCTGTCCTTTGTCATTCAAGTCCCGGTATGTTGACATTGAATTTGTAGATTTCGTACTTCTTCCGCGTGAATGTGCAGACCTTGTCCAGGTGGTAGCTGAAGACCGAGTGGGGAAGCTTGCCGTTACTACAGTGTCATCTCCCTTCTTCCTCATTGTAGACTGGAATACCGCCCCAGAGCTCGAATCTTGTTCCGTCGACTGTGGCGGAGTATGGCGGAAGACCGGAAAACAGTCGAGGGGATAATCCCGGAGCTGAAAGGATGAAGAGACGAATTTCCTAAATGGGAAAATATTTTAAGAATTATTATAAAATCTCCCAAATGGGAAATTCTCGATTGTATTGTTTCTTTCTGTTATCTTATATAACGGAGGAAAAGAGATGACTGTAGAGCGAAAGGGATATCTTCAGAAGCTGCTTTCCTTGAAGGACGAAAAGGTCATCAAGGTCGTGACCGGACTCAGGAGAAGCGGAAAGTCCACACTGCTTGAACAGTACTAGGCGAAGCTGCGGGAGATGGGGGTCGGAGACGACAGAATCATCTACATCAATTTCGAGAATCTCGACAATGATGATCTTCTCGATTACACGGTTCTTCACTCGTATCTTGTGTCGAAGCTTGCAGAAAATGAGATGACATATATCTTCCTCGATGAGATACAGAGAGTTATGGAATTCCAGAAATGCGTGGACAGCCTCTACATAAGGAATAATACCGACCTTTATATAACGGGCTCGAATGCATGCCTGCTGTCGGGGGGAATTAGCGACTCTCCTTTCCGGGCGCTACGTCGAGATTTCCATTCTTCCCCTCTCCTTCATTGAATTCACTGTTCTCAACAGATATGACTCTCCCGACATGGCACTTTCCGAGTACATCAGATACGGCGGTCTGCCATATGTCTCTGTGATGGAAAGAACAGACGAGAAGGTTCAGATGTATCTGGACGGAATATACAACACAGTTGTAGTCAAGGACATACTCGAGAGGGAGGAGAGACGTGGAACAAGAAAAGTCAATGACATACCTCTCCTGAACACGGTTGCCAGATACCTCTCGTCTGTTATCGGTTCTCATGTATCAATCAAGGCAGTCACCGATTATCTTACGAGCAACGGAAGAAAGGTCTCCTTCAATACTATTGATGATTATGTGTCAGCCCTCAGGGAGTCTTATCTTTTCTACGGTTGTCAGAGATACGATATCTCGGGAAAGAAACTTCTGAAGAACAGCGGAAAGATATACATGGTTGATCCTGGCCTGAGAAACTATATCCTTCCTAAGAGGAATTATGACCTCGGATTCTCAATCGAGAATCTTGTATTCCTCGAACTCCTCAGACGCGGCTGGAAGGTCAACACCGGCAAACTGTACAGTACCGAAGTGGATTTCGTTGCTTCCAGGAACAATGAAATCATGTATATCCAGGTTACTGCAGATATGACGAACGAGACGACGTTCGAACGTGAAATGAGACCGCTCAGGAATATCAGGGACAACTACAGCAAGACTGTTCTTACTCTCGACAGGTTCTCTGAAGGTGATTACGGAGGAATCAGGGTCGTGAACCTCACCGACTGGCTTCTTGCCGGGGAGTAGGGGTATTCTGTTCCCGTACTCCGCTACGAATGTGATCAGCGTAAAGCTTGAAAATCTCACCTTCTTAATGTATTTTCTCTCCGGAAAAAGGAACATTTATGAAGAAGACTATCTTTATTTCGATAATGGTTTTCGCCGCTCTTGTGTTATCTGTCTCTTGCTCGGGCAGTCCGAAGACACAGAAGAAGGATTCGTATACGGTTACATTCGACCTCAAGGGTGGAAAATGCGAAGGCCTCGATGCGAAGCAGCCTGTCAAGGCTGGAGACACGGTTGATGAGCCCGTCTTTGTCCCTGCAGCTTCCGACGATAAGTATTACAGGTTTGATTACTGGGCCAAGGCTGACGGGACAGAATACAGCTTCAGTACTCCCGTAACTTCGGATATAACTCTGTATGCGAAATATAAGGAAAGGTACACAGTCGGAGAGAAGGACAGCCCGAGCGGAGGATACACCTTCTACGAAAACAAGAACTATGTACAAGGCAGCACTGATCCCGACAAGAACTGGAAATACCTTGAGGTAAGCAGCAAGGATTACTGGGATAACAGTCCAACAGACACTACATTCGAATGGGGTACCAAAGGGGAATCCATCGAAACTTCCACAGCCGTCAACTCAGGAAGCAGCAATACGGAAAAGATGTCCGAGCTGACGAGCTCTGTTGCGAAGAATATCTGGAACCAAACCCTCGATGGCGGAAAGACGGACTGGTATATCCCGAGTAAGGACGAGCTTGCTCTTATATTCAAGGAGATAGCAGCGAAGGGGAATGGCAATTTCTCCGGATATTACTGGTCGAGTTCTGCTAACGGTAATGACAGTGCATGGAATCTGAGCTCTGCTGAAAGCGCTTCTGGTGAGCACAGCGACAGTCGTGACGCCAAGTGTCATATCCGTCTGATAAGGAAATTCTGACTCCGCTGTATGTTGACATATAGAGCTCTCTGCCATGCGGCGGAGGGCTTGTTTCTTTCATGACGGACAAGAGTTGATTGGTATCAGGAGACGAGGTCGGCAACATTGCACGCAAGGGCCTCTGAGAGATTCATCATTATATTCATTCCAGCCTTTTTCAGATCCTTGCTTTTTCTCTCATATGCCCGGATGGTGTTTACAGATACTCCTGATTTCTCTGCCAATTCCTCCTGAGTCATGCCGCTTTTAATTCTCAATGTCTTGAGCGCACATTCCTTCCTGTTCATGATTGAGCCCATGACGCTGTAGCTTTTTGTTATATCCGCTTCATGAAGAGTGAGGTACATGACGGTGAGGGATTCGTAGGAAACTGCGTCGAGTATGGAGCGGTAGGTGAAGGAGGAATACCACTGGTAATGTACAAGCATCCAGCCGACCCAGTAAGCGTCGCTTCGTTCATAGGTTGCCGCATCCTTTTCTTCTATTGATGCTCCCCGGGTGATTCCCATTACATCAAGAAAAAGCTCAATCCCGCTTCTGCCTGCAATGTATTTCGGATTGCCGTCTTCTATCTCCGAGGCAATACCAGACTGTATGAAACGCTCCAGAAAATCACTGCCGTCCATGTCATAGACATACACAGCGTCATGGAGCATGTTGCCGACTGCCCTTGAGGTTCTAGCGAGATATAACTGACTGCAGGCGCTTGTCATCGCTTTTCATGTCCTCCCTTATGATGTCGAGAATGAAGATGTCGTCCCTGAGAAGCCCGGGACTTCTCTTCTGGTTCAATGTACAACTCCTCCTCAGCGGAATCCCCTGGGCTTGCCCTGAGGGAGGAGCTGAGTAAAAGTGAAGTTACCGGAATGCTGAATTAACTTCAGTTTCCTGTATGATATCCCGGCGGAAACTTTCGTTCCGGCAGGTTTTCTGATATCGAAAT
>CAVFVX010000139.1:2531-6314 GCA_963626075.1 Acutalibacteraceae bacterium | reverse complement strand
ACACAGACAGAACAGGAATGCAAGTTGATGGTCCCCCTCTGATGGGCTAGAATCGGAGCATGGTTTTATCAGTTGTAACGGAAATGATAGATTTCGTGATGATCACCGTGATTATCCTCAACATATCGATGAGGAAGTACAGGGATGCGCAGAAGAAGAGATTCTCTCTTGTTCTCATCGCCCTGCTCTTCCTCATCTTCTATCTGCTGCTCATCATCATAGACATGGTGGAAGCACTCCCCTCCTGGCTCGAGTGGGTTGCCGTGGGACTCTTCGTACTGTCCCTGGTGCTTCTGAGGAAGAAGGTATGGCCCTGGAAGAGAAGGTGCGTGAAGTGCGGAAAAAAGATGAGCTGGGACGCGACCTTCGGCCGCGACAGCAATCTCTGCGACGACTGCTACTACGAGGAGCATCCCGAGGAGAAGAAGAGGAAGGAGGAAGAGGAGAAAAAGAAGAGCCCGACCTACAACGAGGACAGGCTCAACGAGCTCTTCCTCAAGGCCGACAGGGTTGAAGATATCCCCTGGGACGACTGGGAGCCCACGGAGAGATGCGTCCTCACGTACGTCTTCGACGACGGGGGCAACATTCTCCTCATCGAGAAGAAGAGAGGAATGGGAACCGGCTACTACAACGGCCCGGGAGGCCACATAGAGCTCGAGGAGACGAAGACGGAGGCTGCCGTAAGGGAGACAAAGGAGGAGACGGGACTCGATGTGAGTGCTCTCACCGAGGTCGGAACACTCTACTTCCAGTTCAAGGACGGAATAAGGATGCTCGGGTACGTCTTCACGACACATACATTCTCCGGCGCTCTCATCGACGAATGCGATGAAACAAAGCCCTTCTGGTGCTCTGTAAAGGATCTCGACTACTCGAACATGTGGGAGGACGACGTGCTGTGGTTCCCGCTGCTTCTCGAGGGAAAGAAGTTCAACGGCTACTTCATCTTCGACGACAGGAAGCTCCTTGACAGCAGAATCGACGTAACCGATGAAAGAGATACCGACGGGGAGAGTGATGAATGAAATCCTCGGGCTCTGGAATGCGGGAGAAGACCGCTTCCACAGCCGTCTCTGTGCAGTCGACGCCAGGAGAATAATAAAGGCGGCATACAGGAAAGGCATCAGGAGCTTCGACTCGGCGTACAGCTATCTCGATGCCGACACCCTTCTCCGCTCCGCCCTCGCGGAAATGAAAGCAGAAAGAGAAGACTGGAAGATAATCGAGAAGATAATGCCCGTCCCCACCCTCGAGAAGAAGGCAGATACAATCCTGAGGCGTCTCAACTCCGACTACGTCGACGTTCTCCTCATCCACTGGCCCGCGGAAGACGAAAGCATAAACAGAGCTCTGAATACACTCGAAGCCCTGAAGGCAAAGGGGAAGACAAAAGCTATCGGCGTCAGCAACTTCCCCGTCGGGCTCCTCCGGAGAATACGGAAGGACTACGACATAACATACCACGAGAGACCCCTCTCGCTTGTATGGAACAGGGACTATGAAGAAGAGAAGGAGCTCGGTTTGAAGACGCTCGCCTACGCCCCCTTCGGGTTCGGAATACTCGGAGGAACAGAGAGAAAGGAAAAACTCGAAGCCCTGCCGTTCACGAAAACACCGGCAGTCAATAAGCTTTGGAAGACACTCGAAGAAACAGCGGAAAGGCACAATACAATCCCCGCCGCGATATCATATGCATGGGTAAAAGCACAGCAGCCTTACGCCGTAATCCGCGGTGTCTCCTCCCCCGGACAATTAGATATTCCCTCCGTCACCCTCACGGATGACGAGAAACGTGAGCTCACATCTCTCGCCGACGAAATAACGGCGGAAACGGAGAGCGACAACATATTCGGCCACGACTGGAAGGGAGGAAAGCGATGAGAAGACTCAGAAAAGAAGCCGAAGCCGAAATCACAGTGAAGCGCTCCCGCTTCATTTCCATAGCATATCCCGTCACCTCCCTCGAGGAAGCAAGATTGAAGGTAGCGGAGACACGGAAGAAGTACCCCGACTCGACTCACGTAGTCCACGCAGCCGTCGTCGGCAAAGCCGGCACCCTCTACTCCTCATCCGACGACAGGGAGCCGAAGAACACTGCAGGCCGCCCCGCCCTCGAAGTGCTGAAGGGAAGCGGAATCACGAACATATGCGTATGCATAGTCCGGTACTTCGGAGGAACACTCCTCGGAACCGGAGGCCTCGTGAAGGCCTACGGTGACAGCGTGAAGGAGGTCCTCAAGGCAGCGGAAACCGAAGAGCTCGTCGACTACGCATCATTCCGTATCGAACTGCAGTACGACCTCTACACACCAGTGAAGGCAATAATGGAGAAGTATTCCTGTACCGGCATAACCGAAGACTTCGGAGTCGGCATCACGATAAAAGGCAGTATCCCCGAGGATAACACCGCATCCTTCAGAGCGGAAATCGAGGACAGGGGCCAGGGCAGAATCCAGCTTGACACACTCTGCCCTATTACCTAAAATTCCACATAGATTCGGAAGGATGTCCGAGAGGTCGATGGTAGCTGCCTTGAAAGCAGCCGTGGGGCAACTCACCGGGGGTTCGAATCCCTCTCCTTCCGCTATAGCTCCCCCAGGGAGCATTTTCATTGCCTCAAAGCCGCAGAAAAAACAAAAAGCAAAGACACCCTGAAAGCTCTGGAACGCACCCTCATCCATTGTATTTTTTTCTTTTATGGTAAATAATTATGTTGAAGACACCATAAACAAGGAGGACCCCTGTGAAGAGAAAGGAAAACACCCCCGAAGACACGGACATCAGAACCCGTGAGACGGAAAAATCGAAGTACACCGTAAGCGATGTGAAGAAGAAGGATCTCGAGATATACCTGAGGTATGCGGAAGTATACGGAGGGCGTACATTCCCCTCTGCCTCCCCTGAGGCGGTGCTCTCCGACCTCGGCCTCGCAGAGGACGGTGTCCTTCTCAACGCAGGCGCAGACATCTTCATCGATGACGGAACAAACGTCCTCCAGATAAACCACTTTGCAAGCGACTACAGGATAACATACCTCCACAACAGCCGTTCCACGGGCCCCATGCTCAGCATCGCCGATGAGGCACTTAGGTACGTCATAGACAAGATGGACTGGAGAGTCGAATTCGACGGAAGCCTGGAGAGGAAGGAGATTCCGGAAGTTCCCGTTTCCGCAGTCCGCAGAGCAGTCGTGAACGCATTCGTTCACAGAGACATCGAATCGGGAAAGGCGGTGGAGCTTACGTTCTTCAAGAATTTCATAGACATCCACAGTCCCGGAGAGAACCCCGACCGCAACCCGCTGATTGCCCGGGCCCTCAACTTCCCGGGAGAGGATTCCGCACATATCGGAAGCGAATGCGAAAAGGCAGGAGTCAAGGTTGAGTTCAACAGAGACTCCTCCGGCCTCACCATCCGCTTCTACAGACACTGCGGCAAAGAATGGGCCTGGTCGGCAAACCCGTACGTATGACAAGAAAGAAAGCAGTGCCTTCGGAAGCAGAAAGGCTCGAGATAACATACAGAGTACTGGAGAAAATCACGGAGAATCCGGCAGTATCCTTCAAAAGACTGAAGAGAGAACTGAACCTGAAGGAAAGCCGGCTCAGGGAAGCGCTCGACTACCTCGAGGGAGCCGGAATCATCAGTTACGAACGCATGTGGCAGCGCGGTCGCTGGAGAATCAACCGTGACTACCTGATTGACGACGACTGACGCACCACGGCAGCACAGCCGACGGAACACCCCTGTATAAGACCTGCTGAAGAACCTCATCACAGC
>CAVFVX010000139.1:0-2515 GCA_963626075.1 Acutalibacteraceae bacterium | reverse complement strand
AATGTCCAGAAAAATGTCCAGAAAACGAAGGGCCAGATGCAGAATGTCCAGAAAACAGTGTCCCTAGTCAGAAAAAACCAAAGAAGTCGATATCATCAAGGCGCGAGTCTGTACTTGAAATGATAAAAGACAATCCATCAGTTTCACGGGCGAGTATGGCAGGAGAATTGAATTTGACGGAAAGACAAATCAGATGGGTCCTTGACCGTATGAAATCAGAAGGAATCATTCATTACGAAGGTTCATGGAAAGGCGGCCACTGGGTAATCAACCGGAATCAGGCTGACGAAGATTGACGGACACGCCGGAACGGACGACGTAAACCACTTGCCAAGATTCCGAATTTCAGTCAGAATACACACTGTTCCTAAGGGACATCTGGAGAGGTGCGAGAGAGGCCGAATCGGGCTCCCTGCTAAGGAGTTGACCTGCTAATACCGGGTCCGGGGGTTCGAATCCCCCCTTCTCCGAAATATTTCCCCTGCATAAGCAAGGGGATTTATTTTGCGTCAAAATCAAGAGATACGACAACCAGAAAGGATAACACCAAACACACAGCTCACGCTGTCGTCACCCGAAATCGTCACCCGTCATCACAAAGGAATACAACTCATCCTTCTGAAACGGCAACTGAAATCCAGTCAGTGAAAAACAGAAAACACAGGGCTGTCATCCGTCTTTCAACGAAATCGGACAGACAAGAATCAGATACATCCGATATTCAACCGGCCTCATCTTCTTCGTCTTCAAGCACAGTGTCGGTAATCTCACGAAGCTTATCCCGAAGTGATTGTCTGTCGGGAAGGAAGCGCCGGTAATCGGAGACAAGAGCCGGCGACAGGCTGCGGCTCAGGGAATAGTCGACAACCGTCTCATTACTGTCTGTGCAGATAATCACTCCCGCACTCGGATTCTCATCCGGATACTTCACATCACGGTCAAGAGCCTCGAGAAGGAAATCCATCTCCCCGGCATATTCCGGCTTGAAAGCGCCCGTTTTCAGCTCAAAGGGAACAAGACACGAGAGCGCACGGTTGTAGAAAAGAAGGTCGATGAGATAATCCTCTCCACCCACGCTGATACGGTAGTCCTCCCCCATGAAAGTGAAATCCTTCCCCGATTCGAGGATGAACTTCTTCATTCTCCCGATGACTGCATGCCGGAGCTTCGTTCCGGAATACGGTTCGGATAGCCCCAGGAAATCCAGAAGATATATGTCGACCAGTCTTTTCCGCACATCCCCTGCCCCGCTTTCCGTCACAGGCTTCTTCGAGGACATCATATACCTCTCGTAACAGCCTCCGTCCATCAGACGCTCAAGCTCACGCCTTGTACAGGAATTATCTATACAGAGCCGGAGATAGAATTCCCGCTCCTCATCGCTCTCTGCCTTCGCCATGATCAGCAGGTTGCTTGTCCACGATATTTCTCTCACCAGCGGTGAGAGTTTTTCCCTGTCACCGTAAGTCTCGAAGAACTGCTTCATGCTGAGGATGTTCCTCAGGGAGAATCCCTTCACTCCGGGATAACGTGTCTGCAGGAAGGCAGCAAACTCCGACACATCGTCGTCCTTCCAGCCATGCTCACCCACCATATCGCTGACGTAACTCCCGATAGCCATGTACATGCTGATAAGTTCCCTGCCGGCAGCTTCCAGGGCACGGCTCCGGCCATCGTCCGCCACCCGGGCAACATCATTGAACTGCTCTGCATAACCGGATGAACTTTTTCCCATTTTCACCTCTGTATTCTATCCTTATCGGGAGCGATGCCCGTAAAGACAATGTAGCACGAAAATCAAAGAACAGGAAATCCGGCGACAGCATCTGAAACAGAAAGGCAGGAGACGTCAGCATGCTCACGCATCCCGTCCAACAAGCAGCCCCGCTTCATACATGTTCCTGTAGATGCGCTCGGGATAGAACGGAAGGAAGGAATCAATAGCCTCAAACGTGATCTTCTCTCTTTTCATGTAGACCAGAAGCCGCTCCGTCAGCTCCTTTCCCTCCACCTCTGAAACATCAGTGACATCCTTCAGAAGATCCAGGAACTGGAGAACCACGACATTCCCGTCATCCACTCTGCAGTACGGTCTTCTGACGACAACCCGGATTCCCCCGAGTTTCGTTTCCCTGTACTCCTTCGAAGCCCTGTTGGTGAACACCTCATATAATGCCGGCACCTGTGTAGTCAGGCCGAGTCTGTTGGCAAAGAGCAGCCCGCCGACATACCCGCAGACCTTCCCGTCTTCAAGGAGGTACTTCTCCCTGATGACATCATTCATCGAGAGCGTCGAGCCGGAACGGAACGATGTCTTTTTCGGTATGAAGTAGATACCGGTATCGAAACGTCTGAGTCTTCCCTCCTCCACAAGCTTTCCTATCTGCTGACGTACAGCAACCTGCGTCATTTCCGGAATATCGAGACCGGCGAGGAACACGGGCTCCCCCGGCTGGTAGTTCTGTTCTATGTATCTGTACGCATCATCGGAGAGAGACATTCGGTTTATCCTTTC
>CAVFVX010000138.1:0-6478 GCA_963626075.1 Acutalibacteraceae bacterium | reverse complement strand
AAGGCCGGGAGAAAACGAAGGCCGGGAGGAAACGAAGGCCGGGAGGAAACGAAGGATAGAAGGAAATGAAGGATAGGAGGAAAACAAAGGACAGGAGGAAAACAAAGGACAGGAGGAAAACAAAGGACAGGAGGAAAACCGGGGGCAGAAGCGAACGCGGGGAAAGACGACAGCCTCTGCAGCCACGTCATCACGCTGCTGAGACAGGAATTACGGCATATCTTGAAAAGGAAGCCTCGCCCGTACACTTCCAACGGAGAGCACCTCCGCTGTACGTTCATCAGAGAGAGCACGGTGAGTACCGGAAAACACAGCTTCATAAGACGTGACTGTCGGATGAACAACGCGTCACATATAGAGAACAACGATTCTAATTCTTCAACCCGTCTTCCCACTTGAGCTCGACAAGCGAGGGAACAACCGGATTCTCCCCTTTCATAATCCCCGTAAGATACGAAACCGAAAGTGCACCGAGTGTCTCACGCTCATTTGTCCAGTGATTCCAGACAAGAGGAATGTTCATCCAGTTGTCTTCGAGTAGAAAGCCGAAGGGCTCGACCTCAAGTCTCCGGCAGAGAGAGGTGATGCCGTCCGCCATCCATATACGGGAAATCATAACAAACCAGCCATCTTTCATGAGAGTCTCCGCCTCCGGGGGGAGTTCTTCACAGTATCTGAAGGAACGGAGAGGGAGGTTATGGGCTGAAGCACCCTCAAGAACGAATCTGCGCTTGTCCTTAACGGGCTCTACGGTATCTTCTCCGCTTTCGATGAAGACGATACCCGGCGCAGAGGAAGGAATGGAATCATATACCTTTCTGATGATCCCTTCGTAGTCGAAGGTGACCCAGCTGGTCTTTTCTCCCTCAATCTCGCGGCGCCCTACAAAGACAAGCGGAAAATCCTGTCTGATCAGCGACCGGATATCGCTGTCGTCCCTGTCGACGCCGATCATGATGGCACCGCCCGCCATCGTAATACGGCTGGCAGCGGCTTTCTTCCTGTCGTTTACGATTAGGAGGTCGAGCTCCCTTCTCTGCGCTTCCTGTTCGATTCCCGAGAAGAAGCCGTAGAATTCACTCGTGGCCTTCGCGGGGAAGAACTTCTCGTACGTGAATACGGCAATGAGGCCTCCGCCATCACCGCGTAGGTTGCGTGCAGTCTGGTTCGGAACATATCCCAGTTTCTCGGCAGCAGAAATCACCTTGTCCCGTGTCTCCCGGCTTATACGTATGGTACCGCCGTTCTTACCGGCAATGACGGCGCTGGCGGATGCCTTGGAGACACCGGCTTCAGCAGCCACATCGCCGAGGGTTACCTTTCTATAACTCATCCGCGATATATGCTCCGCATTCGACAAGTCTCTTCTGAAGAGCCCCGACGTCTATGTCACACGGGCTCTTCCCGCTTTTGACGGCAATGGAGGCCGCAATTCCGCATGCCTCTCCGAGAGCCCCGCAGCAGGGAGAGGTTCTGAGGGATGCCTGTGCTTCGAAGGATGCGCTGACAAGTCTTCCCGCAGCCATGACATTCTCAACCGTTCTGTTGATGAGGATACGGTACGGTATCGTATACATGCCGCCGTCTCTGAGAAAAACAGACTCCGTCTCCGTACCGTCGGGGGAATGTATGTCAATCGGGTAGCCGTAGGCTGCAATCCTGTCGTCGAACACCCTCTCCGAGAGGATATCCTCTGCAGTAATCGTATATACACCGACCATGCTGCGGCTCGAGCGTATTCCGACCGAGGGACCGGTGGAAATCAGAACCGCATCCGAGAATCCCGGTATGTTTTCCTTGAGAAACTTATAAAGTTCCCACACCTGACGCCTCCCCTCGATTTCAGCCCGGCTGAGCTCCACGGGGTCCACGGGACTGAGCCCCGTGACACGCGTCATGTTGACAATGACCTCGTTCGGAGTGTTGTTTTCGAAGAAGAGAACTATATCCCTGTCGAAAGTGATCTTACCATCCCTTATTCCCTTCTTCATTATCTCCTGGAATCCCGAGCAAGACAGACGGAGAGCCGTCTTCTCCCGTCCCGGATGATTCTTCAGGAACGGGAAGATGGAAACGTCGTCGTCCATCATCTTCCGTATCAGGGCAATGTCGACACCCGAGAGCCGGAAGTTCGTCGTCATCGGCTGTGTTGCATGGTCGCTCTCGCGTCCGAGCATGACGGGAACACCGGCCTGCACAAGGAGGTCCGCGTCGCCCGATGCATCGACAAAGAGAGGTGCGTCTACAGTGAACTGCTCTCCGCATGAGAGAAGAGTGACACTCTTCACTCTCCCCTTTTCGACAAGAGTTGATGCAAGCACCGTATGGAAGAGAATCGTTACCGAAGCCTCCACGGCCATCAGCTCGAGTTCATGCTTCATCCCCTCGGCATCGAAGGGAGTGACAGTGTAGGTATAACCCGTCGAATCGGGAATGTGTCCCACCGAGAGTTCCTTGGACTTGAGGCGCGCTATAAGTTCGTCCGTAATGCCGCGGACAACCTGCTTGTCTCCAGCATGAAAAGTCATCATCGGTCCCGTACCGGAGCTTGTCAGTGCTCCACCGAGGCATCCCGTCTCCTCGACAAGGAGTACATCAAGTCCCTCTCTGGCTGCGCTGACAGCACAGAGTGTTCCCGATATTCCTCCGCCTATGACAATAAGATCAAAGTGTGTCTTCATCATTTCATCCCCGTAGTTACCATTGAGTTGCATATCTTCTCCTGGAAGAAGGCATATACAATCATGATGGGAATAACCGATAGCGTCGTTGCCGCAAGCTGCAGATGCCACTGCGGCAGGCCGTAGCTGTCGTTGAAGTTTGCAAGCGACAGCGGCAGCGTGAACTTCTTGAGGTCGCTGATGAAGACAAGCGGCTCGAGATAGCTGTTCCATACGGAAAGGAACGTCAGAATCGCAGCCGATGCTACAATCGGAATGGAGAGAGGAAGCATAATCCTTACATATATTCCGACGGGATTGAGACCGTCAAGTCTTGCCGCTTCGTCAAGCTCCTGGGGAACGGTTACGAAGAACTGTCTGAACATGAATGCGCTGAAGGCACCCTGCGAGCAGAACATGGGAATCAGGATGAGAGGCGTCAAGGTATCGAGGGCGTGGAGTTTCTGCATCTCGAAATAGAGCGGGATGATCTCGACTTCAATCGGCATCATCATTGCGGTGAGGAGCAGAAGGAAGAGGGCATTGCGTCCCCTGAACCTGAGGCGGGCGAAGGCATAGCCGCTGAGGGAGGCAACCACGATGTTACCCAGCGTGCCGAGTACGGCAACTATGATTGTATTGAGATAATGAAGCGCAAACGGCTGCACTTCGAAGATTTCACGATAGTTCTCCCATCTCCAGCTCGTCGGAAGAAGACGGGGCTTACCGAATATTTCAGAAGCGTTGTTGAGAGAATTCACAACCATCCACCAGAAGGGATAGATGAATATGACGGCGACAAGAGCAAGAATGATGATACGCACTATGCGGGACAGGAGCTTAGTTTTCATAATATGAGACCTTTTTGCGCAGCGACCACTGTGCGAGAGTAAGTACGAGTACGATAAGGAACAGCACGACACTGAGAGTGCTTGCGTAGCCCGTATCGAACATCTTGAACGCCTTGTGATAGATGTAATAGACCATGACCATCGTGGAGCCCTCGGGGCCTCCGTCGGTCATGAGCTTGATTGTGTCGAAGACACGCATGGAGCCGATGACGGTGACAATAGTCACCATGAGTACTGTCGGCATCAGAAGCGGCAGCTTTATACTCCAGAAGAGTCTCCACTTTCCCGCTCCGTCAATCTTACCCGCTTCGATTACGTCCTGCGGCATGTTGAGTACGGCGCCGATGAATATGAGTACGTTCATACCGAGGTTCTTGAGAACACGGCAGACGATGACGGAAAGCATTGCCCACCCCTTCTCGTAGAGCCAGTTGTGACCGGAGAGGCCGAGGTGCATCAGAAACCAGTTGATCGGTCCCGTCTCGCCTCCCTGCAGAAGATACTTGCATACGATGGACCATGCAACACCGCTCGTGATTACGGGAAGGAAGATGATGGAGCGGACGAACCCGACTCCGCGGCTCCCGCCGCCGACGTAGAGCGCCAGAGCCAGCGACAGGGCAAGGTTCAGAGGAACGACACCGAGCGAGAATATGAGGGTATTCACGAGTGTCTTCCTGAAGAGGTCATCCTCGAGGAGCTCCCTGTAGTTCGAGAGCCCCGCGAAGGAGGACGTTCCGAAGAGGAGGTTCCTCTGCTGGAACGAATAGACGAAAATCATGCAGAGCGGGACGAGAACAAAGACACAGAAGCCGATGATCTGCGGTGCGATGAAGGCGTAGCCGCTCAGCGCCTCAAGTCTTTTCTGTTTCTTCAGTGTTACGGTGTTCATGGTCCTGCTCTCCATATGATGATTTATTTGATGTACTTTGCGTAGACAGCTGCGACTTCGTCACATACAGCCTGTACGTCTGCGCTGCTGTTCCACAGCTTGTCCCAGACGATCTTGCTTTCGACTTCAATCTGCGAGTAGTTGATATGGCTCGGAAGAACCTTGCCGTTCTCGATGGAAGCAGCGACAGCAGTCTTCATCTGCTCTGCTGTAACGAGAGAGTTACTTGTAAGGAAGTCTTCGCTGTTGAGGACGGACTTACGTGCTGGCGGCCAGATTCCGGCGATACGTGCAACGCATTCCTTGTTCGTCATGTAAGCGACAAGCTCGGTGGCAAGTTCTACGTTCTTACCCTTGGCATTTGCTGCGATAGCCGCCTGTCCGATGACTGCACTCGATCCTGCGGGACCGCTCGGCATCGGAGCCATGCCCCAGTTGAAGGAACCTTCGGCAAGCTTGGAAACACGAGATATCTGTCCGACAGTCATTGCTGCAGCGCCGGAATAGAAATCACTCTGGTCTCCGGGAGGAACAACCGATCCGTCCTTATAGAGCATGTCGTGGAAGAGCTGGACAGCCTCGACGCTTTCCTTGCTGTTGATCAGGATATTTCCTTCATCATCCCATGCATCTCCGCCGTAAGCTCTGATGATAGGAATGAGGTTACCCAGGATTCTCGAGTCGTATCCGCTGCCGTCGACAGTCTCGAAGCCGTAGACACCGGTAGCATCCTTGATCTTCTTACATACGTCTCTGAAATTCTCCCATGTCCATGTTCCGTCAGCGACCATTTCTGCAGGAGTCTTGCATCCGGCCTGGACGAAGAGATCCTCGTTGTAGAGGATGAAGAACGGGGATGTCGAGAACGGTACACCGTAGACCTTGCCGTCCTTTACCCAGAGCCCCATTGCCTCCTGGGAGAAATCATCGTAGTCGTAAGCCTGGAGAGCCTCTGTGAGGTCAGCCATGTAGCCGCTTGCGACGAATGCCGGTGCCGTGTTCTCGAGAACCCAGTAGACATCGGGAGCGCTGCTTCCCTGCAGTTCGAGGGAGAGCTTCGTCGTGTATTCGGCATACGTGATGGTCTCGAACTCAGCATTGATTTCGATTCCCTTGAGTTCTGCGAACTCCTCGACGAACGAATTCAGAAGAGCAATCTGATCCTTGTTGCTCGTCCATGTGGAAATCTTGATGTCCACGGGGCCGGACTGAGCTGATTCAGCTTCCTTCGCGCCCTGTGCGGAAAGACAACCGAGTACTACACATACTGATAAAAGCAATACTAACAGTTTTTTCATAACAACTCCTTTTTTGAAATGATTAATCGATTAATCGATAACCCCACTATACAGCACCTCTGCCGTTTGTCAATCAAAAAATCAGGAAAAATCAGAGAGGAAACGGCAACTTACACATGTATTCCGTAAATCCGGAAAACGAAGTAAAGGCAATTCACTGACGAAACGTTGTGCTTACAGGAAACAGAGGACACAGTAAGCACTCATCGATAAGATAGCCTGCAGATGACAGCCTGAGCCGGATAAAGCATCATCGCCGCAGTCAATGTATGACACACGTCTATGATATAGACAGAGAATAGAAACACAAAGCGCATAAAATTCTACCCATCATCAAGGAAACCATCGCTCAATGCCTCACCTGGGCCCGTCGGCACAGCTACCACCTTGACGTGGTAGAAGTCAGAGGTTCAACATCATAACGAAATTCAGTCTCCCGGGCACAACGCCCATAAGGCTGACTTTCAGGAAAAATGTGAGAAATCATCTCAAAACTATCGGAAAAATGTGATTACAGGAGCAAAAACAGCTGGAAAAATGTGATTCGGCAGATTATAGTCATTTGTGAGGAGTGACTGAGACATATGAATCTGAAGCGTAAAATTGATTCCTATCTACTGGAATGGAAGAAAAATCCTGATCGTCTCCCGTTGATTATCCGCGGAGCGCGGCAGGTGGGTAAGACGTACGCAATCGAAAAGTTCGCAAAGAGCTACACCGCATTCGTTGAAATCAACTTCATCACCAATCCCGAATACAAGACAGTATTCAGCTCGG
>CAVFVX010000137.1:0-6528 GCA_963626075.1 Acutalibacteraceae bacterium | reverse complement strand
AACCCCGTATTTGAAGGCATCGATAACATAAAGCAGGTAAAGCTGTATCCTCCGGTGAGTTCTACGACGCGCGAGAGCCACTAAACCGACCATTACTGAGCCACCGAACGACCGAGAGAGAGCCAGTGACCGACGTAACCTGAACCATTTTTGACTTTCAGGTATCCTTGAAACATGTGTCCTGGACACAAATATAATTCAAGGAGGTCCTGGTAATGAATAAACCCAAGACCAATTACAAGGAAATCCTGCGGCTTTACTGCAGCAGGGACTACTCTTTGCGACAAATCGCAAAGGCGTTGAAGATTTCGCGTAACACAGTCGACAAATGTCTCGACAGAGTTGCCGAACTGCAGCTGAGGCTCCCCATTCCGGAGTCTATGACGAACGAGGAACTGACACAGATTCTTTTTCCTCCCAAGGAGGATAAGAATAACCCCGAGTACTGTGCTCCCGACTACGCGAAGATAGTCATCGAATTGAAGAAGCCTCATGTGACGAGGAACCTTCTCTGGAAGGAGTACTCCATTGAAGCCGTAGGAACAGGCTTGAAAATCTACAGCATCAGCCGCTTCAACGAGCTCGTCAACGACTACATCGAGAACAACAAGATCTTCATCACAAGGTACAGAGTTCCCGGAGAGGTACTGGAGCTTGACTGGTCTGGAAGCAGCATTACTCTGTACGGCAAGGCGGACGGGATTGAGATCAAGTGTCACCTCTTTGTCGCTTCATTCCCGTACAGTTGCTATTTCTATGCAGAGGCATTTGCTGATGAAACGACAAGAAGCTGGACGCAGGGTATTGTGAATGCTCTTCGCATTTTCGGTGGTGTTCCGAAGATTTTGCGGCCCGATAATTGCAAGACCGCGACAATAAAAGCAGACAGGTACGAGCCCGATTTGAATACAGTGATGATGGAGCTTTCCGAGCATTACGGTACCGTGACTATTCCCGCCAGAGTGCAGAAGCCTACGGACAAGAATGTAGTGGAAAGCTCTGTCGGCTATGCCTCTCGCCAGATAATTGCAGCACTGAGGAACCAGAGATTCTACAGCCTTGAAGAGATGAACAGGGAGATCTTCAGATTGACGGACGAGCTGAACGATGCGCCGTTCACGAAGAAGGAGTACAGCCGTACGATTCTGTTCGAGAAGGAAGAACAGCCTGCGTTATTACCATTGCCCCCTCGACCCTTCGAACTGTTTGAGAGAGCAACGGCACGAATAGCGCCGGACTACCATGTAGCCTTCGACACCTGCTATTATAGTGTACCCTGGAACTGCCATGGAACAGTAAAAGTCAGGGCGAACAGCAACACCGTCATTATTGAAACCCCAGACGGAAAGAGCGAGATAGCAAGGCACAAGCGAGGTCTTTACAAGGGACAGAAGATTACCGATACCAATCATCTTGCTCCCGCCCATCAGGATATTCTCGGCTGGTCGGGAGAGAAGTTCCGCGAAGAAGCATCAGCCATCGGTGGGAATACAAGAATCCTCATCGAGCGTGTCCTCGCTTCTGCTCAGTACGAAGTACAGACATACAGGAGATGCAGGGGAATTCTCAATCTCAAGAAGAAGTACGACAAGGCTACGTTTGAAGCCACTGCAGAACTCGCCAACGAGATAAGGATTACATCCTACAAGGAATTCAAGGCACTCCTGAACGATGACAGTCTCTCGCTCTTCAAGAGCCAGAAAACGGAGGATGAGGACGATGATTGTTCCCACCTCTACCTGACTCACTCGGATTCAGAAAAGGAGGATAAATAACATGATGACCAAGCACGAAGAGGAATTCGTTTCCGAAATGAAGAAACTGAACTGTGGAGGATTTGCCGACAGACTTGAAGATGTATTCTCGACAAGCCACGTTACTGACAAGGAGCTTCTCGATGTCCTGACCGACAAGGCAGAGCAGGAGGTGCTTGAACAGAAGCAGAAAAAAGGACTAATCACGCTCAAGAAGGCGGGTCTTCTGAATACATACGCCAACCTCGACATGATTGAGTTCACTCCCGGGAGAAACATCGACAGAACGCTCATCGAAAGGCTCTCGACCTGTTTTTACATCGACGAGGCAGCCAATGTCCTGATAACCGGTGCTGCCGGTACGGGCAAGACGTTTCTTGCCAAGGCCTTTGCTGTCAAAGCCTGCGAGGAAGGGTACCGGAGCAGAATCTGCAATACCCGTCTGCTTCTGAAGGAGCTTGCAACGCTCTATAGAAACAACGAGGATGACAAGCCGTACAGGAAGAAGATGAAATACTATTCCAATATTCCGCTTCTCGTACTGGATGAATGGCTGGAAGAATCTCCGTCAAGCACAGAGGCTCTCATTCTGAAGGAGCTGGTTGACACGAGATGGGACAGAAACTCGACGATTGTCTGCTCTCAGGTTGCTATGGACAACTGGGTAAGCATCTTCAAGAATACCGCCCATGGACAGGCCATCGTCGGTCGCCTTAAGGCGCACAGATACTCGATAGAACTGACTGGTGACGACATGAGAACGTCGCATACAGAGCGCCCTTAGAGCTCGATTTGCTCTATAAGGCCTAGGACGGCCTTAGTGAGCTGGTGGCTCAGTTATTCTCGGTCACTGGCTCACTATTCGTCGGCAAAACGGCTCCCAACCGTCGTAGAAGTCAGTGACACATTGTCACACGATTGTCAACTTTTTTTGCATCATACTTAATCATGGAGTATTCCATAAACGCTTTCTACATCCACTCGGCCACTTTATTCACACGAAATGAGGAACGCCTTCTCACTTTCCTCTTCAGTCATGGCCTCCGACTTTCAATCTCTTGATGTTTCATCCTGTGTCTGGAGCTGTTTGTCAGAGACCCAGGCTCTTCCTTGATGACAACTGTCGACAGAAAAGTCAATTGTTTCATTAATAGTTACGAAAATAATATTTTTCTGCAAAACTAAAATTGGGTAAATAGTGTTTACACAATTCTATTTTCTTTACAAAATATTATTTTAACTTACGTTTTCTCATCTTTTCAATCCAGTTTTCGGGACCGCCCCGAATCTTCCGCAGAGGTATGCCTTTCTCACATCCTCCCTTGTCCTTACCGGGAAGTCGTCGAGGGAGTACAGCTCGGATACGCCGCTGTCGTTGTCCTTGTCGACGAAGTATATCTGGTCACGTCTCATGTACGAGAGCGACAGGAGCTCAGTCGTGTGAGACGTGAGAATAAGCTGCGCCCTGTTGGGATTCGTCTCACTGCTGTTGAAGAGTGACACTATATACAGGACAAGTGCCGGATGGAGGCTGTTGTCGAGATCGTCAACGAAGAGCACGCCGCCGCTCTCGAGCGTCCGCTTTATTACCGGAGCTAGTGTGAAGAGATTCCACGTTCCCTTCGATTCGTCCTGGAGAGGAAGTGAATAATCCCTGTCCCCTATCCTGTGCACGGCATTGATTCTGTAGAGCCTTTCGCTGTCTATCCTGTACGATTCTATCGTATAGTCCCTTATGTTTATGTCCGCTTCATTCATGAGTCTTCTCGTGAATGTTCTCAGGCTTCCGTCCTTATCGGAATCATAGAGTGCGAGAACTGATGCCGCCGACGATACTCCCGTTATCTCCATACCCTTCGTGAAGAAGAGATACGCATCCCTTGTCGATTCGGCATTCCACAGCGTCGCCGTCGAGAGAAAGAGCTTGTTGGGAGTATTCTTTTCCGCAAGGCTTCCGAGCTCCCTCTCCCTTGCGCCGTCTGTAAAGCGGTACTGCTCCCCTTCCCTGCTGAAGACGAGGGAGGGCTTCTGTGATTTATAGACTGAAAGGTGTTCTTCGCTGACTCTCTTCCTGTTGCAGGAGAATCCGTATATGTATCTTCTCCCCTCCGTGATGAAGTCGAACTCGAATGAGGTGTCTTCATTCCCATCATTCTCGAAGAGGAATCTCTCTATGCCCGGTATTTCCTCATCGCTCTGTCTTGAAGCGGAGGTGCGGATTACATTGACTGCGGTTTCCGCTGCGCCTGTGAGATTCGACTTTCCCGCGGCATTCGCTCCGAAGACCGCCACGGATGCAAGAAGCTTCCCCGACGGGGAGTCGATTAGAGCCCCCGGATTCTCCCTTACGTTCCCCGCCTGCAGGGAAAGGCATGTCTCCTTTCTGAATGATCTGTAATTGGCAAAACTGAACTGGATGAGCACGGCTTCCCTCCTGTATATAGGGTAAGAGGAAAATGACTGCCCGGCAAGATTATTTTATCGTTTTTTGTCGGAATTTGCCAGAATTTGAGAAAATATCTTCCAAATCCGGAGATATTCTATCCCATGCACCCTATCTCGATATCTTCCTCGCTGACGAGGGTTATCGAGTGAGCGTCATTGAGTTCGATCTCGAACCAGCCCTGACGCGAACGCGTGAGAACTATGTCTTCATATGAGACCTGCCACTCGGGATTATGGAGTGATGACGTAATATACTGGGGAAACGCGAATATGTAGTTGCCGTCCCTCTCGTAGAGTGTATAGTCTTCTTCCCTCGTACACTCTCTGAAACGGCTTGCTGTTATGGAGTCGATGAACTTCTCTCTTGTCATGATTGGTTCCATATTAAAAACTGAATATTTCTTCCTTGATATTGAGCATTTATTCCGTTGAATCTGAAAGTCAGTCTGCCTTTTCCGGAACCCAGCCCTGAGGAGCAGTATCACTCTCGAAAAGGCTATCCAGAAGAATATCCCTTTTTATCCTCAAATTGAAGTCTGCGATTTCTTTTAACTCATTTGAAAACCGTCTTAACGGAAACAGTACTCCGATACGCTTGTTAAGAGCCAGATTACGAACCGTTTCTATAGCAGGAATCATATCTGTATCCCCAGACACCAGAATACCAGTGTCATAACTGTTCAATACTGCCTCCGAAACAATCTTGAGCGCGATATTCACATCCGTACGTTTTTCTTCATGAGATTTGAAGCTTCTTCCACACTCCTTACAATGGATATCCTTTTCTTTGAATTTTCCGAGAATCGGTATTACATTTTCTTTCCTAAGTCTTTCAATATAAAGAGAGTGCTTCTGCGCCTTCGTTACATCAGGATGCCAATTAGCAATTGCAGAAAAATAGTAGATACTGCCAATAACTTCTTTTGAAGGATCTATGTAATGTTCACAAAGTTTCCGCAGATTCAACCAACGACAATCCGGTGCATTATCCTTGAGACTGTGATATAAGTTGAAGCCATCGATAAAAAAGGAAACTCTATTCATAAAAAAACCTCACCCATCGGTGAGGGGCCAATAGGGCAACCCCTGTTGGGATGATAACTGAATATTAATGGTTTTTCCGGTATAGGTCAACAATAATTTTTTTTGCACACATAAAAAAGCTCGTTTGCTTGAGTCGAATAGCCTTCACTATAAACAATGATTCTACAAGTATTGTAAGGTCCGGACATCAACTTAACAGATTCCACTTGGATTCGTCACGGAATGTGCAGTCTATGTTCAGATACGCTTTCAATGAATATCCCCCTCAGCTTTTTCATTCCATTCACCGCCGACCTGGTCGCTTGTAGTTTCGACTACTGTTATGTTTCTGAGACTGTCTCTGATGATTTCGAGCATCAGCTCCACGAACACAGCACAGTCGGCAACTTTTCCGGACTCATTGAAAGCTTCATAGTAGTCCGACTGCCTCGACTGGATGAGTTCTTCGACGGGAAGCCAGAAGAAAAGCTCCTTCCATGCTCCGAGAAGCATACTGTGCCACATTCTTCCCGTACGGCCGTTGCCGTCCTGAAAGGGATGTATATACTCGAATTCATAATGGAATACTGCACTCTTTATAAGAGGAGGCAGCTCTGATTTCCCGTACCAGGAAAAGAGACTGCTGATCAGGTACGGAACAGAAGAAGCCGGAGGTGCAACATGAACAAGATTGTTTCTTCCGTCGAAGATTCCCACGCCTCCAGAGCGGAACCTTCCGTTTTCAAGGACAAGGCCCTTCATCATAAGGCCGTGTGCCTTGAGGAGGTCATCGACAGACAACGGGTTCAGCGACAACATGAGCTCGTAGGCTTCATACGCATTCCGGACTTCTCTGATTTCATTCGGATTGCCGAGTACTCTCCTGCCGTCGATAATTGCCGTCACCTGTTCAAGAGATAGTGAATTGTTCTCGATTGCAAGAGAAGAATGAATCGTACGGATGCGGTTCTGCCGTCTCTGACGGGCATCGACCGCCTCTCCCCGGAGAGCCGTTATGCCTCCGACCTGCTCACATATCTCCCCGATCAGGCTGGTCATTCTGTCAGAAATATGAAACTGAGGCTTGTATTCATCCATCACCGTCACTCCGTTCCCGCATCCTTCGCAACTGGACTCGGGCAGAGAAGGAAGCTGAGCCTTCTCTCCTCCTTCTCAGCATATTCTTTCACTTCATTCCTTTTCAACGGAAAAGTCGGGAAGGAGATATCAAAAACAACAGTATGCCTCCATTGGAACGTGAATGAATTTCAGGGTGTATATAAAAGAGTGTGATAGAGTGTATTAG
>CAVFVX010000136.1:0-6529 GCA_963626075.1 Acutalibacteraceae bacterium | reverse complement strand
TAATGCCCTGAAGCATAAGGCAGTTCAAAGTTAAAGGCGGGTCTCCCCGCCTTTTGTAATGCCCCGCATCAGAGAATTCACTCCGTCTTCGCTTTTCCGAGTGCAAGAACAAGCTTGATTATCATGAGGACAACCATCACAGAAAGCGGGATGAGGATGGACCTGAGGGCGAAGTTCATGCTGACGTTGTCCGCGATGTAGCCGACGATACTCGGCATCACGACAGCGCCGATTGTAGCGACGGCGATACATGTTCCCGTGGCGACTGTCGACTCCGTGAATCTCTTCTCGTTCGTCGAGAGTACCGTCGGATAGATTCCGCCCATGCTGAGCCCGATACCCAGTACGCTTACTGCAGCGAGTACTGAGGATGTCGTGTTGACAAGAAGCGTGGTGAAGACGAGCATCGAGGTCCCGAGGAAGAGGATTATCTTCTCCTTTCTTATCTTTCTCGAAGCCGCAGCGGTGGATAGTCTGCTGATTAGAATCATAAGCCAGAGAAATGCCGACATCGCATTTGCAAGGGCCGAGGGGAATATTCCCTGATTCATGAGATACGTAACAAGCCAGCCCATGAATGTCGATTCACCGCAGAGATAGCAGAACAGGATGAAGGTGTTGATCCAGAACGAGAGCGCCCTCGGAAGGGATGAATCATCCTTCGCCTTCGCTTCCTTCTTATTGCTCAGATCGGAAAAACCGAAGAGGACAAGTGCACTTCCCATTCCCAGAGCGATGATGAGAGACGGTATTCTCCATCTCGTCTCTCCGCAGAGAACGAAGAGGAAGGGACCGATGAAGGCGCCGACTGCAAATGCGGCATGAAGGAGATTGAGGCCCGTTGCCCTGTTTCCCGCATACTGCCCCACGACGACATTCGTTATGTTGCTCATCGTTCCCCTTCCGATTCCGAGGCAGACGAATGCCAGGAGAAGCGCCACCGGGTTTCCGGTGAGAACCATGATGAGGAATCCGATTACAATACCCGACCCCATGATGACAGTGCTCTTCTTCCGTCCGATTGCGAACGGCAGGAAGCCCGAAAGCCATACTGCCAGAAGGTTTCCGATCTGGTTGATGGAAAGAAGCGTCCCCTGGAAGGAATACGTGAGTCCTCTCTCTGAAATGAGAGACGGCAGAATCGAACCGAGTATGTTGCTCATCATACCCGAGAAGAAGAATGCGTAATACGCTCTGTAAAGAAGTCCCTGTTTGTTGTCCTGGACGTCCAGAAATTTCCTGAAAGAAAACATCCCTGCCTCCGTAGCTCTAATATATTATCGTTCCTCTTCCTTTTGGAGAAGAGAGGAAGTCTCAAAACAGGCATACGAATGCAACTGATTTAACAATATCAAATTATAATTTACACAAACCTTACTTGCCTTCTGCGGATGAGCGGAAATAGAATGAAATCACCGATAAATCATGTTTTACGGGGGTGGAACATATGATGAATCTTGACTACATAATCTTCTTCTGTCTTCTGATTTTCTCGCTCGTTCTTCTTGCGGCGGTAATATGTCTGAGATTCATCAATCTTCCGTCCCTCATCTTCGGAAAGAAGAACAACGAAGAGAAAAGGAGAGCATGACATGCCCGTTCTTTTCCTCCTCGTCCTCGCGCTTTCCGTTACCGTCATTACAGCATTCATACTCATTGCCGTTCAGTATTTTCCGCTTCCGCTGAGGAAAATCGAAAGAGTACAGATTCTCAATCACAAATAATCCCCCCTTTCCTCCTCCCTCGTGTATAATCATCACCATGGAGAAAGACATATGGCAGTACTCGTATTCGGATCGGTAAACATAGACAGGACGTTCTCGCTTCCCCACTGGGTGGCGCTCGGAGAGACAATACTCTCATCTTCACTCTCCGTCCAGGCGGGAGGCAAAGGGGCGAATCAGGCTGTAGCACTGAGCAAGGCGGGAGTCAGAGTGTCTCTTGCAGCAACCATCGGGAGCGACGGTCTCTGGATAAAGGACCTCCTCGATAACTACGGCGTCGACACCTCGTCAATGAACGTAAAGGACGGCACGTTCACCGGGAATGCAACCATTCTCCTTGACGAGAAGGGCCGCAACTCCATTGTTCTCTACGGCGGCGGCAACAGGGAGAACGGGAAGGAATACATCGACAGCGTCCTCACCTCATTCAATAAAGGCGACTGGCTTATCCTCCAGAACGAGATAAACAATCTCGACTATATAATTGAGAAAGCGGTTGAAAAGGGAATGAAGATATGTCTTAATCCATCCCCGTTCGAAAAGGAACTCCTGTCTCTCCCCCTCGGGAGAATCGACCTCCTCGTCGTCAACGAGATAGAGATGGCTCAGCTCGCAGGGAAGGAAATAAAAGACAATATCGAATCATACCGGACGGTACTCAGGGAAACGGGAGATAAATACCCCGCCTCCTCCATACTCCTCACCCTCGGGGAGAAGGGCTCGCTTTTCCTTGAAAAGGGAAAGGATGAAATACTCTTCTCCGATATCGTGAAGACAGATGCAGTCGACACGACGGCAGCGGGCGATACGTTCCTCGGGTATTTTCTCTCGTCAATAATAGAGGGAAGAACATACCCAGAAGCCCTCGGAAGGGCATCGATGGCATCGTCAATAGCGGTATCGCGAAAGGGCGCGATGGATTCCATTCCACTCCGGGAGGAAGTCGACGCTAGAGGGTGATTCTTCTCCCCTCCCCGGAGCTTCTGTATATACCCCTTATTATTCTCACGGCCTTCAGAGCCTCCTCTCCGTCGACAAGGAGTTTCCCGTCTCCCGTCACGGCGGAGGAGAAGTCATCGAACTGGCGCATATGACCGATATAATTGAGGTCCGTTGCACTCGAGGAAGCGCCGGAAGACTGAATGCATGAATACTTTTCTCTGATTCTTTCGTCCTCTTCCGTCCCGGACCGGAACTTCCAAACCGTGAGAGCCTCGTCTTCCATCACCGCGGAGCCCTCCGTACCGAGTATCTCGATGCGGCGCGAGAAGCCGGGATAGATTGAAGTCGAGGCATTGATTATTCCGACGGCCCCGCCGGAAAAGTCAACGACAGCCGCTCCGTTGTCCTCGACATCTATTCTCTCGTGCGCAGTCGTCGTGATGCTTCCCGAAACGGAGACGACATCACCTCCGAACCACTGCAAAAGGTCGACTGCATGAATAGCCTGGTTCATGAGGCACCCGCCTCCGTCTATATCCTTCGTTCCCCTCCAGGCTCCCGAGTCATAGTAGCTCTGGTCCCTCAGCCACTTGCATGATGCCTCGAGCATCACGATACGGCCGAAGCGTCCTCTGTCTATCGCCGTCCTTATCAGCATCGAAGCATCGTAGAATCTGTTCTGGAATACGCCGCCGACGAGAAGCCCCAGCTTCTTTCCTTCCCTTACGATTTCCCTGCCTCTTTCTTCGGTTATCTCCAGCGGCTTCTCGACGAGGATATGTTTCCCCGCCCTCAGGCACTCGAGAGCAATATCTCTGTGGAGGCCGGAGGGAGTTGAAATCACGACAACGGAGACGTTCCTGTCAGAAAGAAAATCGTGTAGGTCAGTGTAATGACGGCAGCGGTAGAGATCCGAGTACTTTCTCCCCTTTTCCTCCGAGGGGCTGTACACTGCAGCAAGATAGCAGTACGCGGAATGTTCCAGCGCATAAGCCTGCGTTGCCGCAACATTCCCGAGTCCTATGATTCCGAATCCGATTTTTTCTCTGAGCATATTCTCCTCCGTCCGACAGAAAAAGAGGGACAATCCCGCACCGGAGAATGTCCCTTATGGATAATCAGGCAAGATAAACAGTCTGAAGGTAGGTTCTCGTCTCACCGGGAGCGAGGCTTCTCACCGCGAACTTCTTATCGAGTTCACTCGATGCCGTTTCGACATGTCCCATGCCGTCCCAGAATTCGATACAGGTAAAGTCGTTCGTTCCTCCCGCGGGAGCCCAGACTATGAGGTATCTGAAACCGTTTCCGCTGACGCGTGTGAAGGGTCCGGTCTTGTCGCCGAGTCCGACCCACGATGAGGAAAGATTATTCAGGTCGAGGATGAATGAACTCGAGTCGATGAGTCCCTTAAGGGGAACCATGCTCCTGTTCTTCAGCTCGTCTTCATGGAGAAGTCCGTCCGCCTGGCTGAATGCACCCGCACTCTCCTTCTTCTCGAAGAAGAGATATGCATCCTTCTGGTTGACGGGAAGAGCGTACGTGTAGTGGGAACCCGTCGAGTAATACATTTCGTTCTTGTCGAGATTCGTCACATGGTAGTAGATGTTGACCTTTTCGCCTTCGAACACATACTCGATTTCGTATCTGTACCTGAACGGGTACCTGGAGAGAGTACTCTCATCCCACTCATCCGAGAGAACGAGAGAAGACGGAGACTGTTTTTCTGTCTTGAGGTCCCTCTCCCTCAGGAAACCGTGATTCGGAAGATCATAGGTCTTTCCGGAGAAGGTATACTTATCATCCTTGCACTTGCCGCAGAGCGGGAAGCACACAGCGGTGCGGCGCGGCCAGACAGAAGAGTCGTACTGCCAGGCATGTTCCTTACCGTCCTTTTTCGATACAAGAGATTCGACATAGCCGGCATGTGTGTTCACGACGGCCTTTACATATTCATTTTCAAGAGTTATCAGAGACATGGTTGTTCCTCCGTGAACAATATACACTACACTACCCCGTTTGTGAAACAAGAAGCGGAGAAAAAACGAAGAGAACGGTTACATCGCCCCGCAGATAAAACACAGACGACAAATATGAGAGTTAACCATCACTGAATGACAGCTTCAAGATTCTTCCCCAGGTTGGGGAAAAATCTGCCACACGCAGCATTAGAAATCCAATTCCTTTTCAGTCAAAGTATACTTAACTCAAAATTCCGGTTTACTAAATCTTCCCCAGGTTGGGGAAGAATTCGTCAATGGAGGTGGAAAAGATTTTAGACTTGCCTTACTACTCCTTTGGGAGTATACTTTAATTATGAAAAAGATAATCTATCACGGGTCAGATCATGCCGTTGCCGTTCCCGTCTGGGGAGGAGGACATGACCACAACGATTACGGTCAGGGCTTCTACTGCACAGAGAATCTGTCAATGGCCAAGGAATGGAGCGTCAGCGAAGACCATAACGGCTTTGCAAACAAGTACACAATAGACATGGACGGGCTCAGTGTGCTCAACCTGAGCAGTGGAGAATACACAGTTCTCGAATGGCTCACGATTCTCCTTGAGAACAGAACCTTCGATGACTATACAATGCTTATAAGAGATGCAAAACAGTACCTCAGGGAGAACTTCAGTCTTCCCTGCAACGACTACGATATCATCATCGGCTACAGGGCTGACGACAGCTACTTCTCCTTTGCCGCGGACTTCGTCAGCGGTGTGATTCCCTATCGTGTACTATGCTCGGCTATGAAGCTCGGAAAACTCGGAGAACAGTTCGTTCTCAAAAGCAGGCGAAGCTTCGATTCCCTTGAATTCACCGGAATCGAAGAAGCGAGATGTGACGAATGGTATCCGAAGAAAGCGTTCCGTCTCAGGGCGGCAAGAAAGGAGTACTTCGAATCAGAGAAGAACAGAAGGGTCAAAGGAGACATATACATATCCAGAATACTGGAAGAGGAGATGAAGAGAGATGATCCGCGCCTACGATAATTCCTTCCTTTTCTGGTCAAGACGCAGCCTCGGGATGTTTCTCGACTACAGCGTGAATACACTTTCCTACCCCATTGAGAAAATATGGACGCTCTTTCTCGGGACAGGCGTATCTTCGTCGTTTGCACGGGGAGACAGCGCAGTCATACTCGGCAGATCGGGAATCGAACTCGTGTATGATGTCCTTTCAGAAAGCGGTGAGAACACCTCCTCAGAGCGCCCCGAGAGAAAGATATATGACTCAAGAAGCGCCGAATACTGGACGGGCTGGAGTCTTGCTTACTATCAGTGGTGGACTTCTCTGAGTTTCGGCGAGATAGAAGAATTCATCTCCATTACTGAAATCAGAGACCTCTATTTCCCTTATCATGAAATTGACATATCACAATTCGTGGACAGGATGGAGGAAATAAGGAAAGAGCGTATAAAAGGAACGAAGCTGAAGAGACTGAGAGAGAGCCTCGACATAAGCCAGAAGGAGCTCTCCGACCTCTCCGAAGTTCCAGTCCGCACAATACAGCAGTACGAGCAGAGGCAGAAGGACATAAACAGGGCATCTGCCGAGACCGTCCTCAGACTGTCCAGAGCACTCTGCACCACAATGGAGGAGGTACTTGAGAAGTAGATTTCGGCTGATAGAAAACTGCAAATCAAAGATCAAAAATCATGTAAATATAACTGTCAGCCCCTGCAAATTCTTCGTATGCGGTTAAACCTTCCTTTTCTTATCGCTATAAATCCTATGATATTCCGGAGGATCTGTATGAAGAAGGGAATTACCGTTATTCTTCTTTTGCTCATAATCGTATCGGGAGCGGCGGCATCTTCGGCCCTTGCGCTGAGAGGCGGACTCGGAATCGTTCACTTCAGTC
>CAVFVX010000135.1:0-6621 GCA_963626075.1 Acutalibacteraceae bacterium | reverse complement strand
TGGTGAGATTGTCTTATCCACGATGCTCTGGCAATTCAATTGCCGAGTAGTTCACTCCGGCAGAGTGACAATCGAACTACCCCGTCACAAAGGGGGAAGTCCGAGCAAGGACGACTGTACCATATTCTTACGATAATCTAATGATTTCGCCATTTTTAGACTAAATAAATCTTGTGATTTCCATATTTTTTGCCTAAAATAATCTCAGGAGAAAGGGATAATGTTATTCAAGAGAAAAGTTTATGATAAGCTGAAAGAATGGAAACAGAAATATAACGGAAAATATGCAGCTCTTATCGAGGGGCCGCGCAGGGTTGGAAAAAGCACTGTAGCCGAAGAATTTGCTAAAAAAGAATACCGTTCCTACATCAAAATCGACTTCGCACACATCGACGAGGAAACTCTCGGTGTATTCGACTCCATCGCCAGACTTGACTTCTTCTTTCTCCGGCTCAGAACCGTAACGCAGACAGAGCTGTATGAGAGGGAATCAGTCATCATCTTCGATGAGATTCAACTTCAGCCGAAGGTCAGACAGGCCATAAAGTATCTTGTGGCGGACGGCCGTTACGACTACATTGAAACAGGCTCCCTGCTCTCCATAAAGAAGAACGTGCAGAATATTGTAATACCATCCGAAGAACACACAATCAGAATGTACCCGATGGACTGGGAGGAATTCCTCTGGGCGGTATCTGATAATACCACGTACAGCTGTCTCAGAACCTTCTACAACATGAAGGTTCCTCTCGGACAGTCCATAACCCGCATGAAGATGACGGATTACCGGCTGTACATGGCCGTCGGAGGAATGCCGCAGGCTGTTGAAACATACATCAACAAGGCCTCATTCATGGAAATAGACGATATCAAGAGAAGCATCATTGACCTTTACGAAAAGGATTTTTTCAAGATTGATCCTTCCGGAAGGATTTCAAAGATTTTCGAATCAATCCCCGCCCAACTGGCACGCGGGGGAATCAATTTTTCTCTGCCTGCCGCTACGGAAAAGGTCATTACCGAAAAGGACAGAGAATTAGTTTACGATCTCATTTCCTCCAGAACAGTTCTTCCATGCTACGACTGCACCGACCCGTCAATATCCCTTTCACAGGGAGCGGACCTCAGAAAATTCAAGCTCTATCTTGCCGACAACGGTCTCTTTGTATCGCTGATACTGAAAACAGGAGAAGCAACATCAAAGGAACTCTATACAAAGCTTCTTTCCGACAGTCTTCCGGCGAATCTCGGCTATCTGTATGAGAATGCCATGGCCACAACCATCACATCCTTCGGTAAAGACCTGTACTACTCAACCTGGAAACATGAAGGCAGCAAAAATTCCTATGAACTGGATTTTCTTGTGGCAAAAGGGACAAAAATCATACCGATGGAATGTAAGAGCGCGAAAGCTGAAAGCCATAAGTCTCTCGACGATTTCTGCAGAAGATATCACTCCCGCATAACATCTCCGACAATATTCTCTCAGAAGGATTTCTCCCGGAACGGAAACATCATGGCTTATCCGTACTGTCTTTCTCCATTCGTTATCGAAGAGACCACAGAAGATTGAGGAACACAATAAAGAAAAGAGATTTCATAAATCCGCAGACATCTTGAAACCCGAGTTGAAAATGACTATTTTCGGGGCATGAAACAGAAGATGCTGCCTTCCATGCTCTTTACGAAGGAAGAGCTGAGAAAGATATACTATCCCCTCCTCATGGAGACGCTGCTCTCCGTCACAGTCGGAATCGCCGACACGATGATGGTCGCCCAGGCGGGAGAGGCCTCCGTCAGCGGAGTAAGCTGCTTCAACTCGATTCAGAACTTTCTTATCGCACTGTTCTCCGCATTCGGAACGGGAGGAAGCGTAATAGTGAGCCAGCTCCTCGGAATGGACAACGAGAAGAGGGCGCGCTTTGCCTCGAAGGAACTTCTGTACCTTGCCTTAGCCGTCGCACTCGTCGTCGGAGGCGTATTCCTCGCCTTTCGCGAAAGCGTGCTGAGGCTCATATACGGCTCGGTCGATGCGGATGTCTTCCAGGCAGCCCTCGACTACTCGCTTCCGATAATCCTCTCGCTTCCCTTCATGGCCCTGACGTCATCCCTCACCGCCATATTCCGTGCACAGGGTAAGACGCAGTCGACATTCGTCGTATCGGCAATAGGAAACGTCGTGAACATCGCGGGCAACGCCGTCTGCCTTTTCGCCTTCAACATGGGAGCCTTCGGAGTGGGACTGAGTACACTCGTATCACGAATAGTGATGGCTGCGATTTTCCTCGTTCTAATCCACTCGCGTAAGCTCCGTGTCCACATCGATTCCCTTCTGAAGTTCGAGTTCGACTTCAGGATGGCATCGACGATATTCTCCATCGCCCTCCCCTCGGGAGCGGAAAGTTCGATCTTCCAGCTCGGGAAAATCGTCACAATTTCCACGATAGCAGCCTGCGGAACGGCATCCACTGCATCGTTTGCCTTCCTCGACAACATGGGAACCTTTGCCAACATCACGGGAACCGCCACCGGGCTTGCACTGATGGTCTGCGGCGGACGAAGCTGCGGCGCCGGAAGATACGACGAGGCAAGATGGTACGAGCGCTACTTCCTGCGCCTCGCATATCTCTCGATATTCCTCACCTCCGTCGTCGTCATGGCCGTTCTCCCCTTCGTCGTCAACATCTACGGCTACAGTGCGGAGACTAAGTCACTCTCGCTTCTCGTAACCTACGAGAACCTCATAATCCAGTGCCTCATATGGCCGCTCTCGTTCACGCTTCCCCAGGCACTCAAGAGCGCGGGGGACGTTACCTACACGATGGTGGTGGCTGTATCTTCGATGTGGATTTTCCGTGTCGCATCGGCACGCATTCTCGGTCTCACCCTCGGCTTCGGTCTCAGAGGCGTGATGTGGGGGATGTACATCGACTGGGCCGCAAGAAGCATCGCCTACGTCATCCGCTGGAGAAGCGGCAGATGGATGGAAAAGGGAATAAAAAAGGAAAAGGTGGCCGACGAAGGATAAAGCGGTTACCATCATCATATGGAAAGAGAAAAGATTGAAGAAATCCTGAAGATACAGAAGACCTACTACAGGGAAGGCAATACCCTTTCATACGAAAGCCGCATGAAGGCACTCAATGCCCTCTTCTCCTCGATTATGAAATACTCCGACGCCCTCAGAGCAGCACTGAAGGAGGACCTCGGAAAGAGCGAAGCCGAGAGCGACATGTGCGAAATCAGGCTCACGCTCAGCGAGATAACCTATCTCAGGAAACACCTCAGGCGCTGGATGAAGGAGAAAAGAGTCCATACTCCCCTTTCGCAGTTTGCGTCCCGTTCCTTCACACGGCCCCTTCCGTACGGCAACACACTCATAATGAGCCCATGGAACTACCCCGTGCTCCTCACGCTCGAACCTCTCGCGGATGCCCTCGCAGCAGGGAACACCGCCGTACTCAAACCCTCCGCCTACTCCGAAAGCACTACGAAGGTCCTCAAGAATATGATTACCGAGACCTTCGACAGCGGCCTTGTCGCCATCGTCGACGGAGGAAGGGACGAAAACGCAGCGCTCCTCGAATGCAACTTCGACTACATATTCTTCACGGGAAGCAAGAGTGTGGGAAAACTCGTGATGGAGAAGGCGGCAAAACACCTCACACCCGTCACACTCGAACTCGGAGGAAAGAGTCCCTGCATCGTCACGAAGGATGCCGATCTTCCTCTTGCGGCGAAGCGCATAGCCTTCGGTAAGCTCATCAACTGCGGCCAGACCTGCGTGGCACCCGACTACATTCTCGTGGAGAAGACGGTGCAGAAGGAATTCGAGGACCTGCTCAAAAGTGAAATAATGAAAATGACGGGAGAAAATCCGCTCGAGAGTACCGAATGGGGAAAGATAATCAACATCAAGCACTTCTCAAGAGTAATAAAACTCCTCGACGACAAGAAGACAATACTCGGCGGAAAGTACGACGGGAAAACACTGAAGATAGAGCCCACAGTTCTAAGCCCCGTCTCCTTTTCCGACCCCGTCATGCAGGAGGAGATCTTCGGCCCGATATTCCCCGTAATCCCCTTCGACGACCTTGACGAATGCATAGACTACATCAACAGTAACGAGCATCCGCTTGCACTCTATATCTTCACAGAGAAGAGGAAGGAAGCGGATTACGTCATGACGCACACCCTCTTCGGAGGCGGCTGCATCAACGATACCCTCATTCACCTCGCGACAAGCGAAATGCCCTTCGGCGGCGTCAGGGAAAGCGGAATGGGAGGCTACCACGGCAGAAGCGGCTTCGACTCCTTCTCCCACTACACCTCCATCGTGGACAAGAAGACCTGGATGGATCTTCCCATGCGTTACCGCCCCTATACTGAAAAGAACAGAAGGCTTATCAATTTCTTTCTGAAGTGACTAGACACGTTTCTCCGATTGGTTTATAGTTCATGGAAGATTGGGCGGTTAACTCAGCGGGAGAGTGCCACCTTGACGTGGTGGAAGTCAGAGGTTCAAACCCTCTACCGCCCATACCGCAGGACTCGGAAGACGGGTCCTTTTTCTTTGTCCCAATCTTCACAGCCTCAGCATAAAGGATTATAAAGTTGCCATGAGAATACTCATCGCATCGGACATACACGGCTCTGAATACAGGGCACAGCAGATTCACGATATATGGCAGAACGGTTCCTTCGACTCCGTCATACTTCTCGGAGACTTACTCTATCACGGCCCCAGGAACGACCTTCCCCTGTTCTACAGACCAAAGGGGGTCATTCCCCTTCTCTCGGAAATGAAGGACTCGATTACGGCAGTAAGAGGAAACTGCGACGCAGAGGTCGACCAGATGGTACTCCCATTCCCGATTATGGATGACTCGAAGACCCTCACAATCGACGGAAAAAAAGTATTCCTCATGCACGGCCACCACGACCTCGACTACGGCGACGCATCCGTCGTCATGAGCGGCCACACACACGTTCCCGTACTCGAGGAGAGAAACGGAGTCGTGTTCCTCAATCCCGGGTCCACGACAATCCCTAAGAACGGCAGCGCACCGAGCTATGCGGTATGGAATGACGGGAGGATCGAGATAATATCACTCGAGGACTCCCGTGTGGTTGCATCACTCGATGTAAATGCATTTCTGCATTGACGAATGACTTTTCCCTTAATTTTGAATCAGATTACCCCGACAGAGATTCCTGCACAAGGCGGAAGCTTTCAGCCCTGTTCCGTCATGCCGCAGGGATATATTCAACGATTGCCGTATCAAGCATCGCGGCTTTCACTGAGTTGACAATCGCTTCAAGACGGAGGGCAACCTCGTTGGAGAAATACTTCTCACCGCACTGCCCGCATTCCTCACAGGGGACATTCTTCACGATAATGACATTACCTTTGCAGTCGGCGACATAAGTTGTAAAAGCCGGCCTTGTTGTCCTGCATCTGCAGAACATATCATCACCTCCGCGTTTTCAAATCTTCCCTGAACTTACCAACGTCAGGATAGTAAGCAGTAATTATATAGAGAACCTCTTCATCACTGCCAACGGCAACATGAATTGATGCAAAACGCTGTTTAGTTCAGCAAATTACAATTCTATTCTTCTGCCATTGCGTACTGTACAATCATGGGGTCATCATATTCCGCCCACATAGATTTGTTCTCGTCCAGCGTCTTGAGCTGTTCCATTTCGCTGGCGGTCAATTCAAAATCAAAAATGTCCAGATTCTGTTTCATGCGATCTTTATGAACACTCTTTGGAATTACGACAATGCCACGCTGAACGTGCTGCCGAAGAGCGACCTGCGCGGGTGTTTTCCCGTGGGCATCCGCAATTTGCTTTACAATGGGGCTTTCGAGGATTTCTTTCAGCCGATGCTGGGCAAGCGGTCCCCACGCTTCATGCTGGATGTTGTACTTTGCCATCCACTCATGGAGGTCATACTGCTGCCAGAACAGGTGCGTTTCCACCTGATTGACTGCGGGGACAACACGGTTAAAGGTTGCAATATCTGCCAAGCGCTCCGCACTGAAATTGGAGATGCCGATGGCTCTGATCTTGCCCGCGTCATATAAGTCCTCCAACGCTCGGTAAGCGCCGTAATAGTCAGACAGGCATTGATGAATCAGCACAAGGTCAAGATAGTCGGTCTGGAGCTTCCGAAGGGATTCTTCCACAGAAGCCTTTGCCTTCTCATAGCCAAACTCCGTTACCCAGACTTTTGTGGTAAGAAAAACATCCTCCCGGCGAATACCCAGTTCCTTGATGGCACGCTGGATACCGTCGCCAACTTCTTTTTCGTTGTAGTATGCCTGTGCGGTGTCAATCAGACGATAGCCGCTTTCCAGCGCGTCAAATACACATCCCGCGGTCTGCTCCGCGGGAATCTCAAAAACGCCGAAGCCGACCATCGGCATCTGAACGCCGTTATTAAGAGTCACATATTCCATTTAGATACTCCTTTCGTGATTGATTCTTGGATTCTGAAAGGAGTATCAACAGGGCTTACCCTTTGAGAAGAATTTGTTGAATAAGTCTTGAAAGGTCATCGTAATACCCCGTCAGATTTCGATTTGTACGACACTCAAACTTTGAGATTTTCAG
>CAVFVX010000134.1:0-6634 GCA_963626075.1 Acutalibacteraceae bacterium | reverse complement strand
CCCCCGCCTGCATCATCACTCCCCACATCTCCTGGACGGCGAAGGAAGCGAGAGAGAGGATTATGAAGACGACTGAGGAGAACATAAGGTCCTTCATGGAAGGAAAGCCTCAGAATACAGTGAACTAAGGATTTTTCTTCGGACTGAGTTATCAGGACGAGTGTACCGACATTTTTTCGCGCCAATCTGTAATATTCAGTTCTTATTCATTTTTGCTGTATATTAAAGAGGACATAATTCCGGGAAGTTTTCCGGAGCATTCTCCTACGCCATTATCTTACTATGAAAGATATTATCATATTGAAACATATCAATCCGCTCTTTCGGAAATCCTAAAGTATTCTTCAATATTTTCTGTATGAAAAAATCATAAACAAAAAAAACTTGCAAATACGGAAATCCGGTGTATTATAATAATTGAAACGTTTCAAATTCATGGAGAAAAGGATGCCTCAAAAGAAGACTCTTACCATCAAGGATCTTGCACAGTACGTCGGCCTCTCAGTCGGCACTGTCTCTATGGCATTGAACGATTCCGATAAAATCGCAGCAAAGACGAAGGATACAGTCAAGAAGGCGGCAGAGGAACTGGGATTCAAGAAGAATCCGTTCGCACGTTCGCTCTCTCTTCAGTCGTCAGGCCTCATCGGATGCACGGTACCCGACCTTTCGAACAACTTCTACTCCGAGATAATCTCCCATCTCGAAGCCGAACTAGCGAAATACGGCTACACACTCATAATCGGCTGCAGCTACGAAAGCAGCGACACGGAAAACAGACTAATCAACCAGTTCATCGACAAGGGGGCCGACGGAATCATAACGGTTCCGGTATCGGACCCGAACCTGAAACTGGACGGAATAAAAAAGCTTGTCGAAGAAGACTACCCCATCGTATTCATCTCCTCCTACTACCGCGACATTCCCAGGTACACAGTGATGTGCGACCTCAGAGACGGAATGTACAAGCTCACGAAGCTCCTCATCGAGGAAGGCCACCGCAACATGGTTATCGTGACAGGACGAAAGGAGCATGTTCCATCGGGAGAAAGAATCGAGGGATTCAGGAAGGCAACAGAGGAAGCCGGGATAGAGACCGACACATCGAATTTCATCGAGGCGGGTAAAGAAACCTTCATCGGAGGCTACGACGCCATCAACAAAGTCTACTATGACAGAAAACCCGATCTCGTAATGGCCATCAATGACATAATGGCGATGGGTATCATAAGCTCGCTGAAATCACAGAAGCTGAGAATCCCGGAGGATGTCTCCGTTTCCGGCTTCGATGACATAACAATATCGGCATTCCAGGAGACGCCGCTGACGACAGTCTCACAGTCAATCGAGGAGATGTGCAGAAAGACGGCGACGCGCCTGATGAACAGAATTAACGGCCGCGACAGGGACTGGGGAATCGAACGGGTTCCCGCCCTCGTGGTCGAGAGGAAATCCACCGCGAGAATATAAACGGACCAGAAATCAGAACAGAGGAGTTTAAAGGAGGCAAATTGAACAGATTCAAAAGCAGAAGACAACCCATCCGAACTTATTGAACCGCTTCAGAACAACTATGAAAGACCTTAAATCATACAGAGAAGAAATGCTCACAACCGTCAGGGACTACATCATCCCCTTCTGGCTCGACAGATCAGTCGACACCGAGTACGGCGGTTTCATCACATCATTCGACGAGAATGGAAAGTTCGACGGCAACGGCGTCAAGAACATCGTAACCCAGTCGAGAATGGTATGGGGATTCTCATACCTCAGAGACCTTGCTAAGGAAGAAGACAAAGAGAGAATGGAAAAGGCTGCCAGACAGGGAGCCGAGTACCTCATGAACGAATTCTGGGACAAGGAATACGGCGGCTTCTACTGGCTTCTCAACAGAGACAGCTCGGTAAAGGATCCCTCGAAGCTCACCTACGGCGAAGGTTTCGGAATCTATGCACTTGCACAGTACTACCTCACATACGGTGACAGAAAGGCGCTCGAATATGCAGAGAAGGCCTACGACCTTCTGCAAAAGTACGCAACAGATACGCTCCGCGGCGGCTACTACGAGAACATCGAAAGAGACTGGACAATCTCCCCCGCAGGCCCTTATGCAGGTGACAGGAAGTCACTCGACATCCACATGCACCTCCTTGAAGCATTCACCACCCTCTACGAGGCATCGAAGGAAGAGATTCACGGCCGCAAGCTCCAGGAAGTATGGGATCTCATCAAGGCTCACATGGTCAACATGGAATACGGCTACGGCTACAACCAGTTCGACCTCGCCTTCAACAAGATTCCTGCAATCAACATCAAGAGAACCTGGAATGCAGAGAGAGAGACCAACGAGGTCATCGCTGTCCCGACAGACACGACAAGCTACGGCCACAATGTGGAATTAAGCTGGCTGGGTGACCTTGCACTGAAGACACTCGGAAAGAGAACGGAAGAGGACAGCAAGCTCCTCATCAAGGCTCTCGACCATGCCCTCGCACACGGCTGGGATTATGAGAACGGCGGTATCTTCCGTGACGGAGTCGGAAACGGAGAGGCTGTCGTCACAGACAAGGAATGGTGGCAGAACTTCGAATCCCTCACCGGCTTCCTCAACGGTTACGTGCTTTCAGGAGACAAGAGATACCTCGAGACCTACGCTGCTCTCTGGGAATTCGACAAGAAGTACTTCATGAACTACGAAGTCGGTGAATCGAGACAGCTCCTCGACAAGACAGGAAAACCTCTTGTAAGCAACATAGGAAACCCATGGAAGGGCATCTACCATACGGGAAGAGCATTCGCCGAATGCATAAAGAGACTCGATGCTTTGATGAAATAAAAGAGGACTGAAGAAAAAACAGAAGGAGAACAAAGTGGAAGACTACATTGTCCGGATGGAACACATCTCGAAAAGCTTTCCCGGCGTAAAGGCCCTGGACGACGTGACCTTCAATCTCAGAAAAGGAGAGGTCATGGCACTCCTGGGAGAGAACGGTGCGGGTAAATCCACTCTCATGAAGATTCTCAGCGGCGTCTACACCAGAGACGAGGGAGATATCTTCGTGGAAGGAAAATCCGTTCCGGTCATGACGCAGAAGACAGCGTCCGAGCTCGGTATTGCGATAATCCACCAGGAGCTGAACATGTGCCAGCATCTCACGGTTGCGGAAAACATGTTCCTCGGCAGAGAACCGCTGAAGCACGGGATAATCAACCGCCGCAAGATGACTGCTGACGCAAAGGAGATTCTCTCACGCCTCGGCGTCGACATCGACCCGGGAACGATTACGGGAGAGCTTCAGGTATCGAAACAGCAGATGGTCGAGATAGCCAAGGCCCTCTCGATAAACGCAAAAGTCCTCATCATGGACGAGCCTACATCGGCTCTTACGGCGCGTGAAATCGAGGAGCTCTTCTCCATCATCAGACAGCTCAGAAGCGAAGGCTGCGGCATCGTATACATCTCGCACCGCCTCGAGGAACTGAAGCAGATTGCAGACAGAGTCACAATCATGAGAGACGGAAGATATATCACCTCCGGTAACTACGCCGACTTCACGATGGACGAAATCATCGCCAATATGGTCGGACGTGAAATCAAGGAGAAGTATCCGAGAATCACCTGTCCCGTCGGAAAGGTAATCTTCGAAGTGAGAAACCTCAATGCGGGAAGACTCGTAAGAGACATCTCCTTCAAGGTCAACGAAGGCGAAATCGTTGGAATTGCGGGTCTCATGGGAGCCGGAAGAACAGAGACTACAAGAGCCATCTTCGGTGCCGATGAAAAGGAAAGCGGACAGATTTTCGTAGACGGCAGAGAGGTGAAGATCAACTCCCCCAAGGACGCAATAAAGAACGGTATAGTTCTCGCTCCCGAGGACAGAAAGAAGGACGGTTTATGCATAAAGCTTCCGGTAAGGGAGAACATATCACTGCCGAACCTTGACGGAATAACGAAGAAGAACCGTGTCATCAACTCGAAGAAGGAAGGCGAGATGTCGCGCACTGCGGTGAAGAACATGAACATCAAGCTTCCGCACATCGAAGTGAATGCGGAGACGCTCTCGGGCGGCAACCAGCAGAAGGTCGTCGTCGGAAAGTGGCTTGCGGGAAACAGCAGAATCGTCATCTTCGATGAACCGACAAGAGGAATCGACGTTGCGGCAAAGGTAGAAATCTACCACCTGATGAACCATCTCAAGGAAAGCGGAATAGGATGTCTGTTCGTCTCTTCCGAGCTTCCCGAGATTATCGGCATTGCAGACAGAATCATCGTAATGTGCGACGGCAGAATTACAGGCGAGATGTCGGCCGAGGAAGCCACACAGGAGAAGATTCTCGCACTCGCTACACGCTTCGAAAACAAATTTGAAGAGAAAAACAACTGAGGTTACATATGGCAACAAAAACGAATTTCATAAAAAAACAGCTTTCAAAGCCCGGAATGAGACAGGTCGTAACGGTATTCTTCGGTCTCATCGCTCTCTGCATAGCTTTTGCAGTAATCAATCCCCTCTTCTTCTCCGGAAGAAACATCAGCAACCTCCTGAGACAGATAGCCCCCATCCTCATGATAGGTATCGCACAGTCATATGTTCTCATCACCGGTAACATCGACCTCTCGATAGGCTCTGTCGTCGGTATGGCTACGATGATCAGCGCCACTCTCATGACAAAAGGCATGAATCCCTGGCTGGCATCACTCATAACAATGATTTGCTCTCTCGCAGTCGGCCTCGTCAACGGCTACCTCGTCGCAGGCTTCAAGCTTCCTCCGTTCATCGCAACGCTCGGAACGATGACAATCTGCAGAGGTATCGCACAGATAGCAAACGGCAACTACAACACCGGAGCTATCAACACGATTCCCGAAACAGCAGAAGCTGTAGAAACATTCAGGAACTTCTTCTACTACGGAAAGACACTCGGAATCTACAACGGCGTTTGGATTGCAGTCGTTCTCTTCCTCATCTTCAACTTCATCCTCAACCAGACAAGAAGCGGAAGATATCTCTATGCACTCGGCTCCAACCCCGAGGCAGCAAGGCTCTCGGGAGTAAGCGTCCTCAAGACAACAACGCTTGCATACGTCGTTTCTGCATTCTTCTCATGCCTCGTCGGCATCATTCAGTGCTGCTCCGCAGGAATGGGTGCAATGGATGCAGGAAACAGCTATGAGATGTACGGCGTTGCAGCCTCCGTCATCGGCGGCGTCTCTACACTCGGCGGAACGGGAAGACTTATCGGCACAGTCGTCGGCGCGGCAATCTGGTCAGTTCTCCAGAACGGTCTCCAGTTTGCTCAGGCACCTGTCGCCATCAGAAACATCGTAATAGGAATCATCGTCATCGTCGCAGTCCTCCTCGACATCGTCATCAGACGCGGTTCGGGGCTGAAGAAGAAAACAAAAAAGGAAACAAAGTAATCATATTGCCAAGGCAATTGAGAATAATAAAAAAGGAGAAAAAGTATGAAGAAATCATTAGCTCTCGTACTCGTAATCGCACTCGCTCTCACGTCCCTCTTCGCTCAGGGAGCCGCTGAAAGCTCGTCATCGTCTTCAAGCAAGACCTACACAATCCATCTCATTACAATGGACCAGATGGACCAGCACTGGGTTTCATGTAACCAGGGTGCTCAGGATGCAGGTAAGGAACTCGGAGTCAAGGTTGTATTCAACTCCCCTGACACAAAGGACGACAACAAGCAGATTGAATGCATCAACAACTCTGTTGCACAGGGCGCTGACGCTATCCTTCTCGCTGCAAACGCTCCCGACGCTCCGGTTTCCGCACTCAAGGAAGCTGATGCTGCAGGCGTAAAGATCATCTATGTCGACTCCGCAGCTAACTTCGATTCCCTCCGCCTCTTCGCTACAGACAACAAGGCTGGTGGAAAGAAGGTCGGTGAATACCTCCTCAAGACACTCACAGAGAAGGGAATCACAGAAGGAAAGATTGGTGTTATCGGAGTCAACCCTGCTACAGAATCCTGTAACGAAAGAGAGAAGGGATTCAGAGAAGCATTCGAAGGCACAGCTTTCACACTCCTCGAGACACAGTACTGCGACGGCGATGCTACAAGAAGCAAGGAAGCTGCAGACAACTTCATCGCTCAGGGCTGTATCGCAGTCTACGGCGCTAACGAAGGTTCTACAGTCGGTGCTGGAAACGCAGTCAAGGAAGCAAAGGCAGCAGGAATCGACGTCATCGGATGTGGTTCTGATGCTTCTGATACAAACAAGTCCCTCGTCAAGGAAGGTGCTCTCCTCTGCATCATGGGCCAGAACCCCTACCAGATGGGCTACCAGGGCGTCTACGCAGCAGTTGACATCCTCAACGGCAAGGACATGGGCGGCTACCAGTATGTAGATACAGGCGTAAACATCATCACAGCAGAGAATGTCGATCAGTTCTGAGTTGTGATTGTTTAACTTATATTCTATTCCCCCCTCGCCACCGGATAAAACCGGTGGCTTTTCCTTTTGCATGCAGTTAAGAGGACAAATTTACTGAAACCCGTGAGCAGACAAAAACGAGGGATAACCTTACGCAGAAAAGAGTTAGCTGAACCGACTATGGATTTTCCCCGTTTTCATCTCCGAAAGGTTTATGCGTTTTCCATTCACATTTCACGG
>CAVFVX010000133.1:0-6676 GCA_963626075.1 Acutalibacteraceae bacterium | reverse complement strand
TCTGTTTTGAAGAAGTCCGATGAAAGATATGCAAGGAAGAAATCCCTGTCAATCATGTTTTCTTTCACTTTGTCAATCATGTTTTCTTTCACTCTTATCTTCATGCAGAAGGACGGAATCAGGAGGCCTTCGAACTCCGGCGTGATGAGACACGAGTCATAGGGGGACGAGAGCTTTATGACGATGTCGCCGACTTTTGTCTTGAAGTCATCTACTTTCTTCGCTTCCCCGGTCTTAGGATCCTTTATGAGTACCTGATTCTCCAGAAGCTTTTCGTCTATTCTTCCGTTCTTTATGGCCTTCGGGACAAGTACCTTTATCGGAACACCCGAACTCTCCTTCATTTTCTCCGTAAGTTCCGGGGAATCCTTCAGTTCTTCGTGGTTCACCCTCCTGCCGTCGTAGAGCACTCTCGATGTGAGTACTCCGGCAGTCAGATCTGCTATGTCTCCAAGCAGCATAATGCGCTCCTCTGTTCTTCAATCAATAATTTACTACTGACTTTCATCCGGGAGAGAAGCTCTCTCTCCCGCCTGATATATTCGATTATATCATAAAAACCATACAATGTTGAAACCGTCCGGAAGAGTATCCTCGACGTTTCCGTTATTTTGAGGTTACTTCCTTCCTGCCTCAGATCTCTCTGATATTCCTCTTTGCATTGTAGTCCTCTCCGAAGTCGACCTTCTCCCCCGAGTAGTAGAGGTCAAGCGGAGTCTCTCCCGCTCTGTTCTTCATGTTGAAGAGCTCCGGCGGAACAACTTCGGCAAGTGTAACCAGCGATACCCCCTCAAGCGACAGCAGGTAATGCACGATGCTGTTTCCGTCGCCGTCCTTCCACTCCGGATCCGCTCCGAGTGATACGAGCTCATCTGCTGCCCTGCTGTCTCCCCTGAGGTACGCATACCCCAGCGGCGTGAGGCCCCGCCTTATGTTGAGGTCATTCTCGTCCTCTATGAGTAAGCGGTAATTCCTGGGGGAGAACATCGGGTTCTTCACTGCCGTGATTATCGGAGTAGGCTTATCCTTGATGCTGCGCCTGAGGTACGCCGGATGCATCGTGAGGGTTATAACCTCCGCTGATGGATTACAGCTCCCTACAAGGTTGAAGAAGGCCGCTTCGGCCCTGCGGCTTCCGTTTCTGATTCTTCCCGTCGCAAGAACGGGAGCGAGTACGGACAAGGTCTCGGGATAAGTATCGATTACGACTGTGTCGTCGTTCTCGTCGGCGCACTCGAGAAGCTTCTCGAGACAATGGAGGTTGTTGTTCCTGATTGCAGAGCGGAGGATCGGTTCCATCCAGTTTCTCTTCTGTGTTTCATAACCGTAGTCTTCTCTACAGCCGCAGCGTGTGAGGCTGTGCGATGTGAAATCGAGTACGGAGTCGAAGAAGGTGTTGAAGCCTTCGTCTTCAGCCAGTAACGCCATCAGCGTTACAAGCTCGTCGAAGCCGTCCTTTCCCTCGTCGTAATCCGACTGGAAGAATTCCTGTTCGTTGTCCCAGAGAATGGCGGGGACATCCTCAAGCCAGGATGCAAGAAATGCCCTCGCATCCGCTCTGAGCCTCTCCCCGGTTCCGGAGAGCGTTCCGTCCTTCCCTGTTTTTCCGAGGAAGCTGCAGATTCCCCTGACGAAGTCCCTCACCGCCCGGACACCGGGTCTGACCTTCTCAAGCTTTCTCAGCTCCTCAAGTGTTCTGCCGGGAGTTCCCGCGAAGGGAGTGAACTTCTCCACGATTGTCTTTCCGTCAGGGCCGTCCTTTCTGTCGATTATCGACCATCTCAGGTCATACCCGAATTCAGCCCACTTGAATACGACATTTCTCCAGTCGTCTTCAGGGAGTTTGTTGTCCGACCATCTGTACCATTCCAGCATTTCGAGGGCCTTCTCCGTTATTCTCCCGTCCTTAAGACGCAGAGCGAGCATGAAGAGCGCGATGCGCTCATCATCCGTCGGCCTCCGATCCGATTCGGTATCGAAAGACCTGTGGCGGCTGTTTCTGTCGTCTTCGATTATCTTCAGTATTCCGTCATTCTCCATTCTTTCCCCCTCTGATATATCTCTCCTCCGCCGGACTCCGGCGGAAGAGGCGTTAAGCGGAACCCTTTCTCATACCCATTGAGGAGTTCTCTGAAAATCTGCTCTGATTCTCACGATGAGGTATTCCCTCAGCCTCTTCGCCTCCCCGGGTGTACTGTTTCTCGTTTCATTCACGATGAGATCCATATCATCCTCTTCTATCGGCTTAGTCGACAGTATGAGGAACTCCACCATTCTTCTTGCAATCAACGGGTCGTTCGTTGTGTCCTCGTAGAGCCTCTGGGCCTTGAAAAGCCCCGAGGAAAGGACGACAGGATCCAGAACATCATCGAGTTTCCCGACGTTTTCAATCATCTGTTCACCCGGCACATCGAGGACGTAGTTCATCCTGAGTGCGTCGTTGAAGAGAATCTGGCGACCCTTCTCGTTAACCAGGAGTCTGAGCTCTCCCGTCTCTCCTGTTCTGTACTTCTCGAGTGCATACGAGTCGCATGCCGATCCGCCCTCAAGACAGAATCCAGGCCTTGAGTTCATTGCCTTCATGATTTCTGCCATGAGGAGGATGTACTTCTCCCAGCCTCTCTCCTCAAAGAGGGTGAATTCCTTCTCCACTCTCTTCTTCTCCCTCTCCGTTGTGCAGAGAGCATTCACTGTCTCCCTGAATTCCGCCCATCTCTTCCTTTCGTCTGCCGTCAGCTCTGTCATATCTTTCTCCTTTCTCCGCCGTATTCCTTTCCGGAATGGTCACTATCGTTTTCTGTATACTGCCGCTTTTATCATGCGGCCGCCTTCCGGCGTACCGCACCGGTTCTGAACCAGTCGACAGTCTCCCTTATGACAAGGAATCTGCCGAGTCTCTTCTTCTCGTCTTTCGTCTTCTCACCCCCGGAGAGGATGAGAGCCATGTCATCCTCCGTTACGGGGGATGTGGAGATTACTCTCACGAGTACCATCTGCTTATCAAGCTGGTCCTTTCCCTCTACGGGAGAAAGGACGGCATAGTCCTGTGCCGTATAAAGCCCGGATGCGGACACACAGGACGCAAGAATGCCGTCGAGCATCTCCATGCTCCTCTCCGTGTATCTGTTGCCCGGCCACCAGATATTGAAGTCCACAGTAAGAGCACCCTCCCTGAAGTCCTCTGCAGATACAGAAGCAGACTTTCCCCTGAGGAGGGAGAGTGCCCTCGAGGAGAACACAGAGCCGCTTTCCCCGGCACCGGGGTTACTCTCATTAAGAGAGCTGAAGACTGCGGCAAGAAGAAGGACAAACCTCTTCCAGCCCTTCTTACAAAAGAGCCTGAGTTCGTCTCTCACCACATCCCTTTCCAGGGGTGTGGTGCAGAGGGAGAGTACTCCCTCTGTAAATTCATTCCATTTTCTTTCAGTATCTGCCATATAACAGCCTCCTGTGTTCTTACTGCCGTCTTTCTCTCAGAGATAGTCGTCGCCGCGTCCCCTGAGAGACGAGCCGGACTCGTCGATGGACGAGATATAGTATCTCTTGCGCTTCGGGTACTCCCTGTCCCCCTTCTTCTCGTAGAGAGCGAAATAACACTCCACGTTGTTGAGTACCTCGTGAGCATACCTCACGGAAATGTTGAGCTTGTCCGAAAGCTCGTAGAGCGATGCCCCCTCGGGGCGTCTGAGCATTGTGATGGCATCCCATCCCATGAGAAATTTCATAGTGCGGCCTCCTTAAGTCCGGTAAGGACACCTTCCGGTGTCGTATAGTGATAGAGAAAAGTTCAATCCATCGTTCAGGCTTTAGCACCTTGCGTCTCCCGCAGGCTGCTGTACGGTCACCGGGCCTGTCCCTCGCGTACTCTTCATGAATTCCGGAAGGTTCTGCTTTGCTCCTTCCTTATTGATATATTCAATATATATCGGTTATATCTGAGTGTCAACAGTTATTTTGATATTTTTTAAATATATCATATTTTTCTCTGTCCGGTTCCTGCTGGAGGAGGATTTTCATGAGCGTTGACGGTTGAGTATGCTTCTTTCTCCGCCCCGCCCCGCGGACGGTAGATGACTGATGTTGCAGTATCTGTTATTGAGCAGTGTTATCTGTGCTTTCCGACTGCCGCGTCTTCGTCAGAAGCCTTCGCTCTCGTAGGGAAAGAACGGGTAGTCGTTCACCTCACTGCTTCCGTCATCGATGTAGCTCTCCGTGACGTAATAACTGCCGCCGCACTTCAGGAGATATTCGCTCTTACGGAGGGCGCTTGTTCCCGTGTGGCCGATGAGCATGTCGCCCTTGAAGCCGGTCTTCGACTTTCCGACATAGATGTTGATTCTCTCTCCCTCAGCAAGTACGTCAGCAAATAGTCTCTCGAGGAAAAACTCGGTGAATGCGAAGAGCACAACCCTGTCTCTCCTGTAGAGGTCCATGATCATATCAAAGGTTTCCCTTTCCTTTCCCGGAGGACAGACGAATCTTATCTCGGGGATTATGAGGACGTATCTTCCGTCTCCCGAGGCGGTTTCCTTCCAGTACTTCACAAGGTCCTCATGACGATGGATCTCCTCTGCAGTTATGTCTTTCTCCTTTCCGTACCTGTTTCCTGCATACGCCAGGACCATCTTCGCTGCCGCATTGAGCATGAAGAACGGTGCGTGTATATCCTCCCAGTCGATGTCGCCGTTGTTATCCATGTATATGAGGGAATCCGGAGTGCGGGATGGAGAGTGTCTGAATACCGTGTCGAGCGACTCCCAGAACGAGAGCGGCGTGCAGTTGTAGAAGGCCCTGCGGCTTCTCGATGAATTGTACTCAAGCGGAGTCTTCCCCTTCCTGTTCTTCTCCCCGAGGAGATAACTTCCCGGAAGTTCCTCTGCGCCCTCGATCCTCACGCCATCTCCCATGAGGCGGTGATATATGTTGTTACCCATGCTGTCGTGCCACGATATGTCCGCTCCCAGGGCGATAAGCGCCTCGACCTTCTTCTTCTCCCCCGTCGCCATGGCGGCTGCTGCCGGCGGCAGCGTGCCGTAGTCAGGGCTCCGGCCGAGGACGTCAAACGGAGAGGAGACGAGAAGGTCGTAGTTCTCCACGGGAAAACGCGGATTCCTTACAGCCTTCACGAGAGGTGAATCCTCACTTCCGTAGTCCTCTCTGAAGTACGATGAGTGCTTTGTCCTCTCGATGATTTCCCTTGCGGGATTGAAGAAGCCGACGAGGGAGGAGAAGGCAGCCTTCCCCTCCTCCGTTCCGGGGAGGAGAAGCCCCAGTGAGTAGAGACGCTCGAGCATCCGGGGGCTTTTCTCCGGATAGAGCCTGAGCCTCGGAATGTAGAAGTAATCATCTTCATTCCCCTCCACGTCTTCCTCTGCATCTTCCTCTTCCGTCTTATGGACGAGCTTTCTTATCTCTTCATCTGCATAGAGCTTCTCGAAAGTTTCCATGTCGCCGACGCTGATGGCGGCGTTTATGGGAGAAAGCGCACCCGGAAAACGTCTCTCGGCCTCTGCGATGCTGCCTCCGAAGAGATCGAAGGCGCGGTCGATTACAGAGCGGAAACCGGGGACTGTTATGAGAGAAGTGATGAAATCCGCAAGGACTCTGTGTCCGACCGCCTCCCTGTCCCAGCTTCGCTCTGCGTTCTTATCCTCCATGAGTTTTGTTATGTTCCCGCTTATGACAGGGAGAAGTGCCATGAGCCATTCTCTCAGGTACGGTTCGACTCTGTTCCGGAACTCTTCGGGGTAACCGGAGAAATTCTTCAGGTACCCGGTCGTTCCCTCCACAAGCGGTGTTACGCTCTCCTTCCAGCCGCATAGCGCACCCGCTGCAGCTTCAAGCATCTCCCCGGGCGTTCCGAAGAACGGGTTGAAGTTTTCCTGAAAGCGCTTCTTCTCATCTTCGTTTCCGTTTCTGATGCCGTCGAGGACAAAGACGAAAGCGGAGAGCTCACGGATTATCTTTCCGCTCTCACTGTCTCTCACCTCCTCTTTCGTGAGAGACGCCAGAGTTCTCAGAGCGGATGCTGTCTCTCCCGCATCTGATTTCCCGAGTCCCTTCATGAAGAGGGAGATGCATTCCTCCACATTCTTCTTTTCCTTCTTATTACCGTTTCCGCTGTCTTTCTTCTTTCCTGTCATGTCCTCTGCCATATTCCCCTCTTCTCTTTTCCTGTTATCCTCTTCTGATGGTATGAGAGAGGAATGAACCTCTTCTTCAGAGTTCTCTTCCTCTTCCGTCTGCTTCCTTCATTTTCCGGGGAAGGGAGCCTTCACGAGGAAGTATTTCCCGTCCGTCTTCAGTAAAAACTCGTCATCCCTGAGGGAGGAGGCATCTCTCCGCCCGATGAGAATGTCTCCGAGGAGCGGAGACGACGTCCGCGATACGAATACACTGTCGAACTCTGTAATGTTCTCCGCCGCCCTGAAGTTTTCCCGGTCATCCGACGCGTCATAGACGAGTGTCACGTTCTCCCGCTTTTCGAGTTCCTTCACGAGGGGCACAGCTTCCTTCTCCATAAAGAGACCAGAGAGAGAAATGATGAGAAGACAGTTTCTGCTTCCGTCTTCGCTCATGTCTCTTATGTGGCGTATCCCGTTCACGAAGTCAGAGTCGATTGCGGCTGACCGGAACCACCCCGGCTTTGTGTCCATGTAATCTCCGACGGCTCTGA
>CAVFVX010000132.1:0-6677 GCA_963626075.1 Acutalibacteraceae bacterium | reverse complement strand
TATTTCGATATCAGAAAACCTGACGGAGCGAAAGTATCCGCCGGGATATCATATAGAAAACTGAAGTTAATTCAGCATTCCGGTAACTTCACTTTTACTCAGCTCCTCCCTCTGGGCAAGCCCAGGGGATTCCGCTGAGGAGGAGTTGTACATTGAAGGAAATTACTGGTTTTCGTGCAAAGAATTCACTTGTATAGTACGCTTGAATCTCGGGCAGTATGCCGTCGAATTATATGTTGACTACGTTGCAATCAAGCTTCTGTGGGGAGCAGACCGTCCGGTGGATGACGAAGAGAACTGCTTTGTCATACAGAAATTCGATTTGAATGAACGCAACTATCCTAAAGGATGGAAAATAACCCAATTTCTGAAGGATGAAAGGATTTCCGAAGTGATTCTTGCCAGGGACACCATAAAGACGAACAAGGGAGAGTTAATTGTCTCGGACACGGGAGTTGTAATAAGGACAGATGAAAATGTTTACTCTGTTTCCAGAATCGGGATAGACCTCCGGATAAAGGAGTCGGACAGGATTGAAATGCCCCTCTCTGTCGCTGATGTAACGGAACAGTACACCGACGATTACTGCGGTGTGAAGCCTGTGGAAGTCAGAAGGGATTTCCTATCCCTCTGAGAAGCTGTGTTCACAATGTCTCAGAGAAAGTACTCGACTCTCTTTTCGTAGTCTGTGGCAGCCTCAATCAGCCAGTGGAGGTTGTTCTTTACATCTGAAAAGACATTGTTCCGTTCTTCAAGTGTCACCTCTCCGTTCTCGTACATTACGCTGTAGAACCGTTTGACTGCTGAGGCCATTCTCTTTACAAGGTATTCGGAGTGACCGCTGCAACGGCAGATGTAGTACCTGAAGAAGTCGGTGATATTCTTTGCTGCATCATGTATCGATGGAATCGTTTCCCGGTAGAAGTAGGAATCGAGAAACCAGTAGATATCCGAAAGATAGTAGTCTCTTGTTGTCGGTTTGAGGTCCCTGAGATCCTCCTCGAAAAGAGCGCGGAGTCTTTTGTTTTCCTTCTCTATCGGAGCCCACCATTTCGTATTGTATTCTTCCTCAGCTTCCCTCAGGGCTTCGATGAGGTCGTCGTTGTGACTCGGAATGTGCGGGTTTTCGGCAAAAGCAAGGGAGAGCGACGGGTCAACGTACCATTTCCCTTTTTCCAGAGGTTCGTCCAGCACGTCGAGGCTGCCCGTATACCGGAAGTCATGTTGCAGTGTGGCTTTTCCGTCCCCGACGGAGACAATGCCTTTCTCAACAAGATGCTGCAGGTTTTTCCCGACATCCGTGGAAAGCTCCAGGGTTTTCCCTTCCTTCCATATGCGTTTCACCGGGGTGCTGACGTTGGAGTATTCCTCGTCCATGAATACGATGAGCTCGAGCTCGTCATCCGTGAATTCCGTTTCGGGGAGCAGGGGTGCAATGATGAGTCTCAGGACCTTATCCTTATCCTCGCTGTAATCACCTGCGATGGAACGGGCAAAAGCGGAGAGCCAGTAGTATGAGAGTTTCATGCAGGCTTGCTTCCCGGTCGTCGTGAAACTGACAGCGGAGTAGAGCGCCTGTATTTCATCAACCAGACAGAAGGCATCCCTGTCTGACTTTATCTTTCCTTCCTCCTTCAGAACTTCCAGGACTGCACCCGCAGCCTCTCCGGCGTATCTGTTACGAAGCTTCCGGTCGTTGTCTCTCTGCTTTGACATATGGTCTCCTCTGTTTCGTCTGACTCATTGTAATATGTAATCACGAATACGGAAAAGTTCTTTTTACGGAAAAGAGACAGCGGATGTACTGATCCGCTGCCCCGGTTTCCTCAGTTGTCATATCTGGGTGTAGAGCCGTTTGTAGGGATTTGCGGAGTCGGGAGTCAGAAGGAAGAATCTGCCATTCATGATTTCATCTGCGTCCAGTGAGAAGACCGAGCAGAATCCGTCTATGAGGGATCTGATCTCCTCTCTGTCCTTTTCGTCCGCTTCTCTTGCGCTTACCTGGCCGGGAAGGTCCCACGGAAGCTCGTCGGAGCGGAGTATTATCCTTCCGCCGTGCATTCCCGTTCCCGTGAAGTAACCCACGGGAGGCTTTCCGCCCTGATTCATGCCCAGTACGATGATGGTTCCTCCGGCCTGGTATTCGCCGAGGAAGGAACCCGCAGAGCCTCCTATTATGATAAGGGGCTGCTTCTCCCTGTAGGCCTTCATGTGAATTCCCGCCCTGTAGCCGGCGTTGTCTCTTATGTAGATTCTGCCGCCGCGCATGGCGTAGCCGGGAGCGTCTCCCGCCGAGCCGTGTATGACGACCAGGCCGTCATTCATCGTGTCTCCGACAGCGTCCTCTGCGTCATCGAAGACTTCGACTGTCGAGCCGTCGAGGAAGGAGGCGAGGGCGTTGCCAGGTACTCCATATATCTTCACTTCCTTGCCGGAGGAGCCGGAGGCTATGTAGCGCTGCCCGGAGAGGTTGTGTATTTCGACACTGCTTTCCTGTGAGGACTTAATCATTTCATTGAGCTGTCTGTGACTCATTTCATAGGCGTCTATTCTCATCTCTCATTCTCCCGCATACCTTATTCCGAGGACCTCGAGTTCCTTTTCGTTGAGGTCGATTCCCCTGAGCATCGCCCTGTTTCCGACGAGGGCCTCTATCGAGTTGATTCCCATTCCGCCCATCATCTCCTTTATCTCGTTCGTCCAGGCGTTCACGAGATTTACGAGTCTCCTCTTTCCCTCTTCGGGGTCGAGACGGCTCACGAGGTCCGGCCGCTGTGTGGCTATTCCCCAGTTGCATTTTCCGCTGTGGCAGCTCCGGCAGAGGTGGCAGCCCATGGCGATGAGGGCTGAGGTTGCGATGTAGACTGCGTCTGCCCCGAGGGCAATTGCCTTGACGATGTCGGCGCTGTTTCTTATCGAGCCGCCGACAACGAGTGAGACGCGGTCCCTTATTCCCTCGTCCCTCAGTCTTCTGTCCACCTGGGCAAGTGCAAGCTCTATCGGTATTCCGACGTTGTCGCGGATGACGGCGGGGGCGGCGCCCGTGCCGCCGCGGAAGCCGTCGATTGCGATGATATCCGTTCCGCTGCGTGCAATACCGGAGGCGATTGCCGAGATGTTGTGGACTGCGGCGACCTTGACGATTACGGGCTTCTTGTAGCCGGTAACCTCCTTGAGGGCGTAGACGAGCTGTCTCAGGTCCTCGATTGAATAGATGTCATGGTGCGGGGCGGGGGAGATGGCATCCGAACCTTCGGGAATCATTCGGGTACGTGAGACGTCTCCCACTATCTTCGAGCCCGGAAGGTGTCCCCCGATTCCCGGCTTTGCTCCCTGTCCCATCTTTATCTCGAGGGCCTTTCCGGCATTGAGGTATTCCGGTTTGACTCCGAATCTTCCCGACGCAACCTGGACAATCGTGTTCTCTCCGTAGACGTAGAAGTCCTCGTGGAGTCCTCCCTCTCCCGTGTTGTAGAAGGTCCCGAGCTCTTCTGCCGCCATGGCGAGGGCTTTGTGTGCGTTGTAGCTTATGGAGCCGTAGCTCATGGCGGAGAACATGATGGGGGTGCTCAGTGTCAGGTGCGGCGTCTCCTCGGGGATTATCCTGCCGCCTTCGTCCCTTCTGATTTTCGTCACCTTGCTTCCGAGAAATACCTTCGTCTCCATCGGTTCCCTTAAGGGATCGATGGAGGGATTCGTGACCTGGGAGGCGTTGATGAGCATTCTGTCCCAGTACACGGGATACTTCTTCGGCGTACCCATCGAGGCAAGGAGCACGCCGCCCGTCTGTGCCTGACGGTATATGTTCGTTATCGTGCAGTCACTCCAGTTCGAATTGCTTCTGAAGGAGCTTTCAGCCTTCCTTATCCTGATGGCTCCCGAGGGGCAGAAGGAAGCGCAGCGCGAACAGCTTACGCACTTCGAGTCGTCGCTTGTCATGATTTTCCTCGTCTCGTCGTAACGGTGGACGCCGTTTGCGCATTCCTTCTCGCAGAGGCGGCACCTCGTGCACCTGTCGTTGTTCCTGACGATTTCATATTCCGGAGCAATGTAGTCGATACCTGTCATCTCTTCTCCTCCCTGTCTTCAAGTCTGACGACTACGGCTTCTCCTCCGCGGGGATGCCAGATCCGGTCGGGGGAGGGCTCGATTATGCGTATCGCCTCTTCCTCGCTGGCAAAATAGACCATGTCATCCTTTTCGGCGGCGACGAGGCTTCTCATCTTCAGTCGGTCATTGAGGGCCATGAGGCCGCCCGTGAAGCCGACGAGGACGGAGAACGGGCCTGTGATGAGGAGAGAGGAGAAGGTGTTCCGGAGGAACGTGTATTCCTTCCTCTTCTCCTCATCCATTCTCGCTATCGTCGTCCAGAATGGGGCGGCGATTACGTGGGAGCTCTCCTCCATCGAGAGTCCCTGTATTCTCGTGAGGTAGTCGAGAATGTATGTGATGACCTCCGTGTCCGTCTGGAGCGTGCAGCGGTAGCCGTGTGTCTCGATTGCTCTTCTGTTGGCGTCGTAGCTTGAAATCTCGCCGTTGTGCACGACTGATATGTCTAAGAGCGAGAATGGGTGCGCTCCTCCCCACCAGCCCGGGGTGTTCGTGGGGTAGCGTCCGTGGACGGTCCATGAGTAGCCTTCGTATTCCTCGAGGCGGAAGAAGGAGCCCACATCCTCGGGATAGCCCACGGCCTTGAAGCAGCCCATGTTCTTTCCCGAGGAGAAGATGTATGCGCCCTTTATTGACGTGTTCACGTGGATTACCGCCCTTACCGTATATTCCTTCTCGTCCATCTGCGAGAGCGCGAGTTTCGTCTGCAGAGGAGTAACGAAGTAACGCCACATGAGGGGAACGTCGGTTATTCCGGGGGTGTTCCTCGTCGGAATCTTGGAGAGGTTCACGATGTCGAAGTATTCGTCGAGATAGCGTTCCGTCTCCGTGCGTGCGGTGTTGTCGTCGTAGAAGATGTGAAGAGCGTAGTAGTCCCTGTACTCGGGGTATATTCCGTAGCCCGCGAATCCTCCGCCGAGGCCGTTGGACCTCTCGTGCATGGTCCGTATCGAGCGGATCATGGCTTCCCCGGTGAAGAGTCTTCCCTTCCTCGAAAACATTCCCGATACCGCACAGCCGGAGGGAATTCTCACTTCTCCTTCCCGTGGTGTGTTCCCGTTCTGAAAATAATCCATGGCGCCTCCGAAAAAGAAAAAGGCGTCCGGGAGGGGAGTATAAGTCCCTTCTCAGACGCCGTTGCCTTTGCAGAGAAGATACAGAAGCCGGGGAAATTGTGCAATAGTTCAGCAGGAAATTTTTCAGATGCATTTCGTAACTTTTTCCTTGAAAGGTAAATAAGATTGAGAAAAAGTTGGAGACGGGTTCGAGGGATATTGCAACCGTAGAGTGTATGCTGTCGTGAGATACGGTTTTATGTTATCGTGGTTGGAGGATGGTGACGTATGGCCAGAATGAGAATCAGAAACTTCGGCCCGATTGGAAACGGACTGGGCACTAACGACGGCTTCATGGAATTCAATCGTGTGACGCTGTTTGTCGGAAACCAGGCGACGGGAAAGAGTACTGCCGCCAAACTCTATTCGACTTTCTCCTGGCTTGAGAAGAGCCTCGACAGCGGAGCCTATCCTGACGGTGTGTCTGGGAATGAGTTTCTTTCACTTCTGAAATACCACAGGATTGAGTCGTATCTGCGCTCATCAAGTGAGATTGACTATTCGGGTACTCTCTTCGACTTTTCGTACAGAAACGGCAGGTTTTCAGTAGAGAAGAAGGAATGTGAAGACTACGTCCGCCCGAAGATTCTTTATATCCCTGCGGACAGAGTTTTCTGTACCGCTGTTCAGAATCCCGAGTCGATAAAGGGCCTCGCAAGAAATACATTTGATTTCCTTATTGATTACGGCGCTGCGAAATCCGCACTTTTCGGTAGGACCTTCAGACTTCCCGTGAACGGATTCGATTTCCGATGGGATGATAATACGAAGAAATCTTTCATTCTCGATGACATGAAGGATTATGAAATTGAAATGACCGATGCTTCCAGCGGTCTTCAGTCTCTTTCTCCTCTTGCTCTGACATCGTGGTTTTTCTCTACTGGAGAGAAGAAGGACGGAGACAGCTATGCGGGAATTTCGGTGGAACAGAAGAACAGGATTGACAGCGGGGTTCCTCAGACCCGTGTGCTGAATTCAAGGCTTATCAACATTGTCGAGGAGCCGGAGCAGAACCTCTGTCCGAAGTCGCAGACGGAGGTACTGTACTATCTTCTCGGGACTTTGAAGAAGGAAGGCAACTCCCTCGTGATGACAACTCACAGCCCTTATCTCCTGAGTTATCTTACACTTTCCGCAAAGGCTTCCGAGCTGAAGGAGAAAGTTGTTCAATTCGAAAGACTTGAGAAGATTCTGCATACGGGGAATTTCATTTCTTCAGATTCCATCTCCATATATGAAACGGAAGATGACGGCTCCATCAGACTGATAGAGCCATGTGATTCTCTTCCTTCCGATGACAATCCTCTCAACAATGCTCCTGCTGAAACGAACGGGATGTTCTCGGAGCTTATCGAGCTTGAGAATGAACTCTGCCGGTAAGGCCCTGAACTCCCGCAGTAATCGTGAATGCAACTTGACATAACATAATACGTTTCATCGTGTAAACTCCGG
>CAVFVX010000131.1:0-6757 GCA_963626075.1 Acutalibacteraceae bacterium | reverse complement strand
TATAACATGCGTTGGCTGAACGCGGAAACAGCCGGGCGTTGGGAACCATCGTCCGTTGACGACAGGGTCGTCAATAAGCCTGTGGAGACACCGTCACTGGAGCTATTGTAGCCCAAACGTGAGTCAGTGAAGCAGGAAACTTGATTCCTCGTCCCTTGGGGCGAGGTAGTTCAACGTCCTCACTCTCAAGGCATGGAGAATCCTGCTGAAGAAGGGGTTCTCGCTGTCGGGTACGACAACCGCAATCGTATTGGTCTTTCCGGTCTTGAGAAGGGAAGCCGCCCTGTTGACGCGGTAGTTCTTCTCTTCGGCGATTCTGAGTATTCTTGCGGCGGTATCCTGTCCGACGCGGCCCTGCCAGCGTCCCCTGAGCACTAGAGATACTGCCGTCTGGCTTACGCCCGCGAGCCGGGCGATGTCCTGGGAAGTGAGTTTTCTGTCCATTGTTTTCAGAATAATACAATGGAGAACGCCCCTAATCAAGGTGCGCCATGTGGGAATGATATGAAGAAAAGTGGGAATAATCGTAAAAGGCCTTGTTTCTTTTCCCCGATGGTACAAGAATACCGGTATGAAATACATGGACGTGAAAACCGCGGCGGAGAAGTGGAACATAACACCGCGCCGCGTCAGAATACTCTGCAATGACGGAAGAATAGACGGTGCCGTACGTAACGGCTGGTCCTGGGTCATTCCCGAAGCCACCCCGAAGCCCGGTGACGGCAGGGTCCTGAGGCGCTTCAAGGCTCTCGACATAAGGCCGGGTACGGTTGACGTCGACGGTCTCAAGGAGCTCAGGAGACTCTATTCCCTCTCTTCCTACATGAAGGGGCCTCATTCCCTTCCCGATGCCGCAAGGACGATTTCCTTCCTCTTCTCGCTTGAAGGAGAAGAGGTGAGTCCGGAGGACGTGATGAGAATACTCTCGGGCTTTCTCGTCTACAATCTCAGTCTCTCCACGCACCTTCTTGCAGTCAACTTCAATGCCATATTGAGGGAGGAGGCGAAGAGGGAGAGTAAGTGGGGAGAGGGAGACCTCAGACGGATGTACTCGTCCCTCATGAGGGGAATCGAGGAAACCGACGGCTCCTACAGAAAGGGAAAGGTGAAGAGGGGAGAGGAAGACGTTCCCGTCGAGAGCGCCGTAGAAACCGTTCTCAACCAGTACGACTCCTCCTGGTCGCTGTTGCATCCGCTCTCGTCTGCGCTTCTTCTTTCGGGAGAGCTCATGAGAACGGGACTCTACAGGAAGCACCTCGTGTTCTTCATCTATCTCGTCTTTGCGGGAGAGCTCATGAGAAGCTCGTTTGTTCCTCCCTGTCTTCCTCCGTCCTCCGCGAACGAAGCGAGAGCGGCGTACGCCCTTGTCTCCACGAGGGGAGTATATACCGACATGACGAACTACACGGAGAGAATGATTGAAGCAACATATTCGGAGATGAAGAGAGATGTATGACATAATTCTCAAGAACGGTCTTGTCCTCGACGGCAGGGGAAACGAGGCGAGAAGGGCGAACGTAGCAGTCTTCTCGGACTCAATCGCCCTCGTGACCGATAACGATATTACCCGTGCCCGCACCATCATCGACTGCACGGGAAAGTATGTGGCCCCGGGCTTCATCGACGCCCACTGCCACACCGATTTTCTTGTTCTCACCGACCCGAAGGCCGAAGCGAGAATCGGACAGGGAATAACGACGGATGTCACGGGAAACTGCGGAATCGGGACATTCCCGTACGCCTCTCCCGTACTCAAGGAGATGGTGAAGGATGTGATAGGCGAGTGGAAGGAGTGGAAGTGGAAGGACTTTTCCTCCATGAAACGCTATTACACTGAAAGGAAGATAGGCGTCAACGAACTCTTCCTCGTCTCCCACACGGCTCTCCGCACGGCGGTGATGGGTGATGACTGCAGAAGGGCTGCAACCGGGGAGGAAATTGACAGAATGTGCTCGCTCCTCGGCTCCGAGCTCGAAAGCGGGGCCGCGGGGTTCTCGACGGGGCTCTATTACTCGCCCTGCGTCTATTCGACGGACGAGGAATTGTACCGTCTTCTCTGCACCGTAAAGGAAAAGGGTAAGATTTTCACGGTCCACCACAGAAGCGAGGGTAACGGCTGCTACGAATCACTCAGGTCAGTACTTGAAACCGCAGAAAGAAGCGGAGTCAGGACCGAGATATCCCATCTGAAGGCAATCGGGAAGAAGAACCAGTGCGAAGTCGAAAGGATGATAGCTCTCATCGAGGAGTACAGAAGGAACGGACTGGATGTGAAGTTCGACCAGTACCCCTATACATTCGGTTCGACATCCCTCTTTTCGCTTCTTCCCCCGCGTGTTCTTGCGTTCAGCCGCCTCGAGCAGAGAATGGCACTCTCCCTCGAGAACGAGAGGGAGGAGATAAAAAGGGAGATTCTCACCGACACCGACTGGGACAGCATCTACCCCCTCGTGGGACCGGACGATATAAGGGCGCTCTACCTCTCCTCCAATCCCTCCTTCAACGGCCTGTCTCTTACAGAAATAGCGAACAGGCTCGGGGTGAGCGATCCTCTTGATGCCCTCTTCGATGTCCTCAGGGACGAGACGGGACTTGCGGTCATGACTGACACGACAGAGACCGAGGAGAGCCTCGAGAGGATAATGGTTCATCCCCTCATGTGCTTCGGTACCGACAGCCTCTACTCATCCCCGATGCCGCATCCGAGGTCCTACCATTCCACAGTCGAATTCCTCTCGAAGTATGTGAGGGACAGAAAGCTCCTCTCTCTCGAGGAAGGTGTCAGGAGAATGACGGGAGAGACCGCACAGCGTTTCGGAATAAAGGACAGAGGAGTAATCGAAGAAGGTAAGAGAGCGGATATCGTGGTCTTCGATTACGATGCGCTCCGTGTCAACGACGACAATACCAACTCCGGGCTCGACTGCGTCATTCTCAACGGAAAGGTCGCATCACTTCACGGCGAGATATTCTACACCGGAGAAGGGAGAGTTCTCTGATGGAGAAGAAGGAGCTCACGCCGCATCAGAAGAAGGTGCTCGGCATTTCGAGCATCGTCATATTCGTCGTCTTCACTGTCTGTGTCTTCGTCTTCATCGGGATTCCCCTCGTGCGTACCGCAAAGAATCCGGAGACCTTCAGAGAGTGGATTGAAGGAATGGGAGTATGGGGAAAGCTCTGCTACATCGGAATATGCTTCCTGCAGGTTCTTGTCGCGATAATCCCCGGAGGCCCGATAGAGATTGCGGGAGGCTATGCCTTCGGTCACGTGGAGGCCACCGTTCTCTCGACGATAGGACTCGGACTCGGGTCCGTGACGGTATTCCTCCTTGTAAGGAAATTCGGCAGAAGCCTCCTGGAGGTGTTCTTCCCGAAGGAGAAGATAGACGAGCTGGGCTTCTTAAGGACGAACACGAAGCGGGATATGATCATCCTCTTCCTGTTCCTCATCCCCGGTACTCCGAAGGACCTTTTATGCTTCTACTGCGGCCTCACGGACATGCCGTTCCGGTTCTTCTTCCTGATTTCGACCTTCTGCCGCATTCCAGCCGCCTGGATAAGCTCCTACGGGGGAAATGCGATGATGAACAGGAGCTATACCTTAGCCATAATCATCGCCGTCGTCATCGTTGTCCTCACGATTCTCGGAATCATCGGCTACAGGAGAATGGTGAAGAAGCACAATACGGAGGATAAGCATGAAGACTGAACTCTTTCTCTTCGACATGGGCGAGGTGCTCGTCCTCGACGGCGTGAACCTTCCCGAGATTGCGACTCATCTCAACATCGGGAAAGACGAACTCGAAAGGGACTACGCTAAATACGACTATCCCATGATGGAAGGCTGGATGGATACTCTCTCCTACATGAGACACCTCGAGAGCGAATTCGGCGTGAAGATAGAGGGCAACCTCTTCAGGGAAATCTACAATCCCCGTACGAATCTCCCGATTCTTCCAGTCCTCGGGAAAATAAGAGAGAAGGGTGGACGTCTTGCGGTGGGGTCGAACACCTTCCTTCCACACGTGGAGAGAATCTCGGCTCTCCCGGAGAATCCCCTGGGGCGCTTTGACGCTCTCTATTTCTCCCACGAAATGCATCTCTCGAAGCCGTCTCTCTCGTTCTTCAGATACATCCTCGAGAAGGAGCAAGTCTCTCCGGAGAGCGTTCTCTTCGTCGACGACAGAGAGGAAAACACAAAGGCTGCAGAAAAGCTCGGAATAAGGACATTCCTCTACTCGGTGGAGAAGAACGGGGAACTAGAGGAGACCGTATCCCGCCTTCTCGAAGCTTTCTGAAAGGAATCCTGTCGGAAGGCCGATTTTCCCGGTCTCGCCGGGGATGGCCGCCAGAAGTGCATGAAGGTTTTGTGATGATAAGGAATCCGTTACGGGCACAAAACTTGTAGTTTTTGTATATTTACTCCCTTAATCCTTGCAACTTGCTTTTTTCGCCGTGAGAATAAGGCCATGAAGCTTATATATGTTGTTGAAGATCATGAAGTGATCAGAAGTGGTGTCGTACAGTATCTTTCCCTTTCAGGTTATGAGGCGGAGGGCTTCAAGTCACTCGCCGACGCCAGAGAGGCCTTCGGTAAGAAGACTCCCGATCTTCTCATACAGGATGTCATGCTTCCCGACGGTGACGGATTCGCATTCGTCAAGGAGATGAAGGAGAAGAACGGACACCTTCCCGTTATCTTCCTCACCGCCCGTGTCGACGAAAGCGACAGGATACTCGGCTTCGAACTCGGTGCCGACGACTATATAACAAAACCGTTCTCCCCCAAGGAGCTTGTACTGCGTATTCAGGCGCTCTTCAGACGCCTTGACGAGGGTTCCTCGTCGGGCAGTAACAAGTACACATACGCAGACGGAGAGAACACCCTCTACATCGACGAGGACATTCACGAGATAAGAGTCAACGACGTACCCATCAATCTCACGGCGGCGGAGTGGAGAATCGTACTGTACCTCGTCCAGAACGAGCCGAATCTCATCACGCGCGCCCAGATTCTCGAGGAATGCTTCGACTATTCCTTCGAGAGCTACGAGCGTGTCGTTGACACACACATAAAGAACATCCGTACCAAGCTGCGCCCCGGCAACTGGATCGATACAGTCCGCGGCTACGGCTACAGGTTCTCGGGTAAGAAGGCCTGATGCACAGACAGTTCGCCCGCCTCTTTCTCGCAATAGTACTCATCCTCATTGCGATTTCCCTCCTGCAGCTTGCCTGCATAACGGTATTCTCGAAGCGGCTCATCTACACCTGGTCGAACCAGGTCTTCGATGAGTTCGCATCCAATGTCGAGGAAACCCTGGAGAATGCCGAGGTCACCAATGCCTCGAACATCTACGACTACGTCTTCTCGAATGTCAGCGAGAGAATAAGCGGCTTCGTCCTGCGCTCCGCGGGAGGCGGCCAGATGATAACCTTCGGTCAGAGCGGCGACGGCTCGATCATCCCGCAGCTCTCGTCATACGTCGACAACACCTTCACATACATCGAGGACACATCCTCCGTCGCAACGACGAGGAGCGTCAAGAAGACATCGTACTACGAACTCTCCCAGCCCGAGTACGAACTCGACGTCACGATGGCTTCTCCTCTCGGAATGGAGATAGAGAGCGTGACGTTCCACGAGACGAAGGCAAAGGGAACCGTTACGGTTGCCTATCCCTCGTCGATAAAGAAGAGCGACATCGCGGGAACGATTTCCGTCTACGTGAACGGCCAGCTTTCGGCTTACCTCGACGTTCTCGTCTATTCCGTCGACTACTACACTCCGACGAAGTTCATCCTCCAGGAAGTATACAAGGTCCTGGCGTTCACGATTCCCCTCATTCTCGTATTCGGCTTCGGAATGGCCTACATCGTCTCCAGGAGAACGGAGAAGAACGTGAAGAACATCGAGAAGGCACTCTCGCTTCTCTCCTCGGGCCATTTCGACATCACGGTACCCGATACGAAGGTCACGGAGTACAACCAGATAGGTGCATCGATCGAGGCTCTCGGCAAGGACCTGAGGCGCCACTCTGCTTCTCGTAAGGAGTGGATCAGAAACATTTCCCATGACCTCAACACCCCGGTTACGAGCATGAACATGATTCTCGAGGGAGTATCCGACGGACTCTTCCCCCTCAACGAGGAGATAATAAAGACACTCAAGAAGGAGAACGACACTCTCAAGGAGAGGATAGCAAGCGTATCGTATTACTCGTATCTGCTGTCTCCGGACGCGAAGTGCGAGAAGAGCGAGCTTGTACTCAAGGACGAAATCGACACGGCCCTCATGAAGACGGGAGGCTCGGTGAAGTGCGACTTCGTGGCATCAACCATCGTCTACGCAGACGACGCTCTGATTGTCAGAGCCCTTGAGGAGATACTGCAGAATGCCATGGAGTACCGCTCTTCCGAGAATCCTCCATCAGTCGTGACGGCTGAGGAAGACAACAACCTGGTGATAAAGATTATCAACGACGGTGCTCTACCGAAGCCTCTCCCGCAGTTCTTCGAGCCGTGGAGCCGTGGAGACCAGTCTCGTACAGGCGGCGCCGGCTCGGGTCTCGGACTCAGTATAGTCTACCAGATCATGGAACTCCATAACGGAAGTGTCGACATATCGGAGAACGAGGAGAGCGGAAAGGTTACGGTTACCCTGTCGTTCCCGTGCCTTGACTACGTTTCCGTCGTCTAGGACTGAAAATCTCAAAGTTTGAGTGTCGTACAAATCGAAATCTGACGGGGTATTACG
>CAVFVX010000130.1:0-6778 GCA_963626075.1 Acutalibacteraceae bacterium | reverse complement strand
AGAGAAGCGGAGATGAGACAGCTGAAAGCGTGCATGACTGCAGATAATGCCCAGCTCGTCATGGTCAGCGGAAGACTGAGGGTCGGCAAGACCTTCCTCATTGACAGGTTCTTCAACGGCCGCTTCGATTTCAGAGTTACCGGATGCTACGGCATGCCGAAGAGCATACAGATGAGGAATTTCATGACTGAGCTCAACCTCCAGTGGGGGAGAAAGAATGATGTTCCCGATGACTGGACGGACGCCTTCTTTTTTCTGAGAGAGTATCTTGATGGACTGGATAAGAACGAGAAGCATGTGATCTTCTTCGACGAAATGCCCTGGATGGATACTCCCCGCTCATCCTTTCTTCCCGCTTTCGAATACTTCTGGAACAGCTGGGGAGCATCGCAGGACAATCTGGTCTGCATCGTCTGCGGCAGCGCCACGGCGTGGCTTGTCGACAACATCGTCGAAAACAGGGGCGGCCTCTATAACAGACTGACCCTGAGACTTTATATCGAGCCGTTTTCACTCCATGAGACGGAGGAGTATCTCAAGGTAAACGGCTTCGAGTGGTCGAGATACACGATAGTGGAGGCTTACATGATCATGGGAGGCATTCCGTATTATCTCAGCCTCCTCGACAATTCCCTTTCCTATGAAGCGAACATCGACAACATGTTCTTCAGAAGGAGAGCTCTCCTCTGGGACGAGTTCGACCATCTTTATGCCACGCTGTTTGCGAATGCAGAACAGTATATAAAGGTTGTGGAAGCTCTCAGCAGCAGAAAATCGGGCCTGACACGGAAGGAGATTGCAGATACGACGGGTATGCCGTCAAACGGTGTGCTCACGGGAATCATGGAGAACCTTGTTTCCTCCGAGTTCGTAAGGGCGTGTCCGTCATTCGGGCACCGGAAGCAGAACACAGTATACCGGCTGTCGGATTATTTCACTCTCTTCTATTTCAGATTTCTGAAGAACAGTGCCGGAAAGGATGAACATTTCTGGACTAATACCATAGACAACCCGTCCTGGCGGTCATGGGCCGGGCTGACCTTCGAGCAGGTTGTGATGAACCATGTCAGGCAGATTAAGACCAGACTCGGAATAGGCGGCGTTCTGACGGAGGTTTCCTCGTGGTCGAAGAAAGGTGACGAAGAGCATGCCGGGACTCAGATAGACATGCTCATCGACCGCAGGGACAATATAATCAACATATGCGAAATCAAGTTCTCACTGGACGAGTTCGAAATCGACAGGGGATATGAGGAGACTCTGAGGCATAAGATTGAGTGCTTCCGTGAAAGTACGAAAACTAAGAAGGCTCTGCACCTGACGATGATTACGACATACGGTGTAAAGAAGAACAAATATTCCGACAGAGTGCAGAGCCAGGTTCAGATGGATGATCTTTTTGCCGGGTGAGTCGTAGCACTGTGCAGGCTTTATCGTCGATAGTTTATCCTTAACTATGTTTTTTTAAGGTAGTTAAGGATAAATAATCATACGAAGACGGGTATGCTTTATGGAGTATGAAAGGCATCTGTTCTTTGTTCAGTACCAATAGAAGTGCTCCTCAGAGGTATTACTCATCGGGAGGAAAACTATTGATTGTGCCTGACATGATGATTTTTGAGGTTATCTATTTATAATATATATTGTTACCTGTTTTTTGAATTGTAAAATCTTGTCGATAGTTTATCCTTAACTATCATTTTTCAGGTAGTTAAGGATAAAGAATGTTGTTCTGCGGGTGAAAACGGGTTAGAATGAATACATGGAAAAGTCAAAGATAATCGGCAGAATATACGAGCAGGAACTCATCCGCGAGTACTACGAATCCCCTTCATCCGAACTTGTTGCCCTTTATGGAAGAAGAAGGGTGGGAAAGACCTATCTTGTAAAGACATTCTTCGACGAGAAGTTCGACTTCTGGTTCACCGGTCTCTACAACACGAGGAAGGATGTCCTTCTCAGTGAGTTCGGTGCAGCTCTCCGGGCATATTCCGGGAAAGAAGTCAAAACGCCGGGAGACTGGTTCGAGGCCTTCAGAGCACTTACCGATTATCTTGTCTCCCTCGGAAAGGAGAAGGTTGTCGTCTTCCTCGATGAGCTTCCGTGGATGGACACCCCCAAGGGCGATTTCATCTCAGCCTTCTCGTCATTTTGGAACATGTGGCGTTCGGGCGTGACACTGAAGCTCTTTGTATGCGGCTCGGCAACGACCTGGATGCTCGACAAACTCATAGGCGACAGGGGAGGACTCTACGGAAGAGTCAGCAGGGCAATCCATCTTTCTCCGTTCACTCTCGGTGAGACTGAGTCGTACCTCAGGGAAATCAAGGGAATGGTCCTCAACCGCCACCAGATTCTCGAAGTCTACATGATTCTCGGCGGAGTACCGTATTACCTCTCGATGCTGATAAAGGAGCTTCCGCTGTCGAAGAACATAGACAATCTGTTCTTCCGCGAAGGAGCACCTCTTTCCTCTGAGTTCGATTTTCTATTCCGTTCCCTTTTCAGGCAATCGAAACTGTACAGGAATGTTATCGGGTTGCTTTCATCAAAACTTGTCGGGATGCAGCGCAAGGAAATACTTGAGACAACAGGAATCGAAGGAAGTACCCTTACAAAGATCCTCAATAATCTGGTTTCCTGTGATTTCATCCGCAAATACACTTCAATCGGGAAGACTGAACGTGATTCCGTCTATCAGCTGACCGATCTCTTCTCTCTCTTCTGCCTGAGGTTTGTTACAGGCGGCAGCAGCACGGACGAGAATTTCTGGACGAATTTCTCATCCTCCGGAGCGAAGAATGCCTGGACGGGATATGCCTTCGAGCAGGTATGTCTTCATCATATAAGACAGATAAAGTCGAAGCTGAGCATACTCGGGGTTCTCTCCTCCGTCTATTCCTGGAAGCAGAAGCCGTTTACGGACAAGGACGGTACCGAGTGGAAGGGCGGCCAGATAGACATGCTAATCGACCGCAGAGACGATGTAATCAACATCTGTGAAATGAAGTATTCTGTCGATGAATATGCGATTACAGAGGAGTACGAGAAGAAGCTGCGGCAGCGTGCGGCGCTTTTCCAGCATGTCACGAAGACGAAGAAGGCGCTCCAGTATACGTTCATCACAACCTACGGAGTAAAGAAGAATCTCTACAGCGGCATCGTTCAGAGTGAAGTCACGGTAGACGATCTCTTCCGGGAGTGATGTTTATGTTTCGTTCTTTTCGATAGTTTATCCTTAACTATCATTTTTGAGGTAGTTAAGGATAAACAATCCATCGTTTGATTCCTCCTCAAAGCTCGTCAGAAGCTAATGTTGAAGGCAAGAGCGAACGGTGTCGCTCCGACCTGTACGTTGTCCGAAAGCGTATGAAGATACGGCACTGCAAAGCCGATGAGGGTACCCAGCGCCGCCCCCGCAAGGACGTCGGTGAAGAAGTGGGAGCCGCTTGTGACCCTCAGTACTGCGGTGGCCGCGGCAAGCGTGTAGACGCCGAGTGTGACGGGGAGTTTCCATTTACTCTCAGGGTTATACCTGTTGAAGGTGTATGCGGTGAATGCGGCGGAAGCGAAGGCGATAGTCGTGTGTCCCGATGGGAACGACTTCTCCCAGTCGTCCTTCTTATCTTCGGGAGGATTATCGTAATAGAGGTACGGTCGTTCCCTGTTTATGGCATATTTCAACAGTTCCTTTGCGCCCCATGCGAGTGCGAATGTTTCCGCATACATGACTGCCGTCGTGCCGAGTCTCTTCTCTCCGCTGAATGCCGTTATGAGAGGTGTTGCGGCAAGCGTTATGTCCAGAACCGTTGCCGTCTTGTCCTGTGTGCTGCTGTACTCCGTCATGAATGCCCTGTCGAATGAATTGACTTTTGATTTGTCGAGAGGAGTGTATGCACTGAGAGTGAAGACACAGACGAGGATGAGGAAAAACGTGAGAAGTTTCTTTTTCATGAGGGAAGTATAACGCAAAGGAATGCAGTTAAAAAGGGTGCCGTTTCCGACACCCCTGATATAATCCGGTTGGATTGTTATCTGATTCTGAGTTCTGTATCGACATCGAAGAAGCGTGCCTTCTCCATGTTGACGAGGAGAGATACCTTCTCGCCGACAGTCGGGATGACAGACGGGTCGATCTTTCCGACGATGTTGGCATTGTCGGTTGTGACGTAGACCTGCGTCTCGCTTCCGAGAGGCTCGACGACACTGACGTTACCGTTGATTGTCTTGCCTTCCTGTGTGACGTGCGAGAACTCGACATCCTCCGGCCTGATACCGAATGTAACCTTCTTTCCGACGTAGGGTGCAAGGAATGCAGCCTGGGAAGGTGTTACATCGAGTGTGAAGGAAGCGCTTCTGAGGAATGTCTTCTCTCCGTCCTTCTCGACATCGACGACGATGAAGTTCATCGGTGGCGATCCGATGAAGCCTGCGACAAACTTGTTGTCGGGCTCGTTGTACAGTTCCATAGGTCCTCCGATCTGCTGGATGACACCGAGCTTCATGACGACGATCTTGTCAGCCATCGTGAGAGCTTCGACCTGGTCATGTGTGACGTAGATCATTGTAGCCTGGAGTCTGTTGTGGAGGTTAGAGATCTCTGCTCTCATCTGGACTCTCAGCTTAGCGTCGAGGTTCGAGAGCGGTTCGTCGAAGAGGAAGACCTTCGGGTTACGTACGATTGCTCTTCCTACAGCGACACGCTGTCTCTGACCGCCGGAGAGAGCTTTCGGCTTTCTCTCGAGAAGAGCCTCGATGTCGAGGAGCTTTGCAGCCTCTCTGACTCTCTGGTCAATCTCCTCCTTGGGGAGCTTGCGGATCTTGAGACCGAATGCCATGTTGTCATATACGGTCATGTGCGGATAGAGAGCATAGTTCTGGAAGACCATTGCGATGTCTCTGTCCTTGGGCGGTACGTCGTTCATTACCTTGCCGTCGATGGTGAGAGTACCGGATGAGATGTCCTCAAGTCCGGCAACCATTCTGAGGGTTGTACTCTTACCACATCCGGAAGGGCCGACAAGAACTACGAATTCCTTGTCTTCGATTTCGATGTTTACGTTGTCAACTGCCTTGACTCCGCCATCGTAAATCTTGCAGATGTTTTTCAGACTTACTGCAGCCATTGGATTCTCCTTTATGTGATTTATTCTATTTTCTTCCTCCGGAGGATAAAAAACAAAGGTTTTCTCAAAATTTTCCGATTTCTTCAACCTTGAAAACGGCTGTATGATTATTTAAAATGTCTGAAAAGAGGAATTCAGTCACAATGCCCAAGATATTCACTCCCTCCGAGCGCGACAGAATAGAAAAGAAACTATTAGAGACTGCAGCCGTCTGCCTTGCCTCGTACGGCGTCAGACGCACCACAGTGGATGAAATCACGGCGGGTGCCCACATAGCAAAGGGGAGCTTCTATCTCTTCTACGACTCGAAGGAAGACCTCTTTCTCTCTCTCTTCGACTCGTTCGTGCTCTCTCTCGAGGACGACTACCTGGGGATGCTGCAGGAGCTTGACGAGAACCACATCGTGACGTCGCTTACCGCAATCTTCAGCCACATCGCCTCACGCTTTCGAGACGAGGGAATATTCCGTTTCCTCGACAGCGAGAACAGGGAACTCATTGAAAGAAAGGTATCGCAGAAAAGATGCGAGGCTGTTAAGAAAGATATGGAGAAGAGCTTCTATTCACTCTTCTCCTATTTCTCGATTGATGACGAGAACGACATAAGATCCTTCATGGATGCCTACCGTGCGATTCTCTCCCTCTTTCTCTACGGAGAGAAGAAGGAAACCGTGGATTTCCTTATTCGCGGTCTGGTTCTTCAGCTGGTTCAGTAGGCTCCGTCTTCTCGACTGTCACTCTCTGTATTCTCTTGTCCTCGACCTTGAGAACGTGAATCTTCAGTCCGTCCGATTCGATGTCGAATTCCTTGCCGTCCTCGGGAATCGTGGAGAGCTTCGACATGACGAAGCCTCCGACTGTGTCGTAGTCCTCGCTCTCGGGGACTTCGAGACCCGTCTCCTCATTGAGGTCGTCGATGAGAGTGTCACCGCTGACGCTCCACTTTCCCTCTCCGAGCGACTCGATTTCGGCTTCCTCGACATCGTCGAATTCGTCGTAGATGTTACCCACGATTTCCTCGATGAGGTCTTCCATCGTTATGATTCCCGCAGACGAACCGTATTCGTCGATGACGACTGCAAGATGAACCTTCTTCGCCTGCATGTCGGCAAAGAGCTTGTCGGCGTGGATTGAATCCGGAACGAGGTAGGGCGCTCTGATGAGCTCCTTTCTCGGCTTGGGATTATCTTCATTTATATTGAGAAGGAACTCACGTGCGATGAGGATACCCTTCACGTCGTCGTGGTCCTCGCCGTAGACGGGGAAACGGGAGAATCCCGAATCCTTGATGAGGGAGATTATCTCCTCGTCCGTCGCATCCTCCTGAATCCAGATTGCATCGGCGTCACGGGTCATTATCTCGTCGACGGGAGTGTCGTTGAATTCGAATACGTTCTGTATCCATTCCTTTTCGTCCTCTTCGATTCCGCCGGAGTCTCCGGAGGCATCGACCATGAGGCGGATGTCTTCCTCTGTAACTTCGTCTTCACTTCCGTCTGTCTTGAGGCGAAGGATTTTCAGTACAAGGTTTGTACATACAGAGAGAAGCTTGACCACGGGCTTGAAGACAGTCTGCAGGGCACTGACGACGCCTACGACTGCCCTCGACCACGCCTCGGCCTTCTGCTGTGCGATTCTCTTCGGAACGAGTT
>CAVFVX010000129.1:0-6780 GCA_963626075.1 Acutalibacteraceae bacterium | reverse complement strand
ACTTTTGTATCAGTTTCAGCTGCGAACACAGGAACAATCATTAATAGTGCGAGTGCGATTACGATAAGTGACTTTTTCATTTTTGTAGTAAATCCTTTTCTTCTTTGTAGTATATCTCTTTATAACCTAAGTTATGTCAGTAATCTAGTTATTTCTGCGAAATTCGTCTGTTTGATTTCTAACAAACGTTAATTATTTGTAATAATTTGTCAAATTTTCTTTACAAAAGGGATGCGAGCATCGAGTAATCGCAGACAGAGTACGTCTAATAGACACCTTGATTTCTGAGTCGGGCGGAAAGATCGATATGTTCTGTCTGGATCCAGATTTTAGAGTTAAATAAAGAAGCACCCTGATTCGGATGCTTCCTTGATATTCTTTTTTACCTATTCTTTTAAGCGTTAGCCTTGAGAGTAAGAACAATGTGCGAGAGGTAGGAACCAACGTACTTGTTAGCTGTGCTCTTATCTGAATCTACAGGGGCAAGTTCAATCTTAAGGTTTCCGCAGACTACCTGACCGAGAAGCTTTGTTGCATTACAGTTTACAACAGTAGTATTTGTTGTGTTTTCATTACCGGGAGAGTAGATTGTCTTGGCGCTATCCAAAGCATAAGCATTTTTTTCGCCTGTAACTGCAGCTTCTGGAGTGATTGTAGCCTGGTACTTAATTGTATAATTTGATTTGATATCTTCACCCTGTGATTCATAATTCTTTCCTCCGTCCTGGAGCCAGAGATCCTGATCTATAGAACAAGAGAGAGAACAATTCTGTGTATAATCTCTGAACCAGTAGGAAATATAGTAAGTACCGGAAGGTGAACCGACTTCGAGCTTAGTCTCATCGTTTGTCATGACAATTTCTGAAACTGCAGGGAGGTCTTCGTAATAAGTTTTACCTGTCTCGGTCTTATCAATTGTGATTTTTGCAGATTCATATTTTGTTGTTGAAATACCGAAAACATATTTTGGATAAAGATTTAATGTAATCTTGACATCTGTAGATTCTGTATCACCAGTTGCTGTCAGGGGAGTATCATTAGCTGTATTAGAATACACAACTTCTGCTCCATTAGATCCTGTCTTTGTATCAGCAAACACAGGAACAAGCATAAGAAGTGCGAGTGCGATTACGATAAGTGACTTTTTCATTTTGTAGTAAATCCTTTTCTTCTTTGTAGTATTTTCTTTTTCTGCGGCATTTCTGCCAGCTTGGTTGTAAGTTAATTGAGAAAGCGATTGTTGTCTGTTAGATTTATAACAATGTTAAGGAATTTTCATGATTTTTTAAATTTATGTTAAATGTTATGTTTCTTGCTTTTGTGAGCAATTCTATTTTCTTGTATTGTTAGAGATTGATTGTGTGTATTGAGTTGTGATTGATTGCTTTGCGGTTTTCGTCAGTTTGATTTTCCGACGAAATCGAAGGCTATTCGGGAGGTTATGAGGCCGTCGCGGGAGTAGTAGACGGTGCCTGTCGGGAGGAAGCCGTAGCTTGCGAGGGCGTTCTGCATCGGGATGTTGGCTCTGTGGGTGTCAATCCGGATGTAGCCTGTCTTTTCTCGGGCGTAGTCGAAGATGAGTTTCGTTATTCCGCTTCGTTTTCCCGAGGAGGCGACTCTGTGAACGACGGCATAGGGAGAGTTTGAGTGCCAGGAGCAATCGGAGGTTTCGTAGGCGGGTTCGGGATCTGTTGTGCAGACGAAGACGGCAAGGATTATGTTGTCTTCTGTTACTAAGAAGAGCTGGTAGTGGGTTATGTCGTTTTCGACGGTGTCCCTGTCGGGATAGTTCTCTCCCCACTGGTCGGGGTTGCCGTGCTCCTTCATGAAGGTTCTGGCGTTCCTGTATATTATAAGGATAGATGGAAGGTCTTCCTTTGTTGCTTTTCTGATTTCTGTCATACGAGCTTTATGACCTCGCTGTAGTGGGTGAGGGTGTATGACCAGTTGATTATTGGCGCCAGTGTCTTCTGGACTTTATCATCAAATCCGGGGGAGGATATGCAGTAGACCTTATTGAAAGGTGTGGCTAATGCGGCTCTGAGGCCGTTCGGGGCGTCTTCAAAGCATATGGCATTCTCGGGTTTTACGTTGGCTGTCCTGAGGGTGAGGCGGAAGATGTCGGGAGCTGGCTTCGAGGGAATGTCGGTTCGGCCTGCGATGATGTAGTCTTTTTGGAAGAGCTTCTCGAGGCCGAGGTTCTCGATGTACCAGTCCATGTTCATCTTCGGAGCCGAGGATGCAATGAGTACCTTGATATTCTCCTCTTTGAGGCGGTGTATGAATGTCTGTGCATCCTTCTCGAGGGTCAGGTGACGCTCTCTCAAGAGACGGAGGTATATGTTCTCCTTCGCTGTGTAGACTTCTCTGAGTTCACTTTCGGGTCTGTCGCCGATTATCCTCCTCGCACATTCCTCGTCGGTCATGCCCATCATGGAGTTGTATTCGTCTTCCGTGAACTCTCTTCCTCTTATTTCTCTCGATATTTCATTCCAGGCATCCCTGTTCTCCCTGTAGTCGAAGAAGAGGGTGCCGTTGAAATCGAAGACCACTGCCTCAGCGTTTCTCAATGGGGGTTACCTCCCTGAGGGGGAAGCCCGTATATACCTGCCGGGGCCTTCCGATCTTCATGTACTCGTCGTGTCTCCACTCGAGCCAGTGGGCAATCCATCCGGGGAGCCTTCCCATTGCGAACATTACAGTATAGAGGTTTGCGGGTATTCCGATCATGCGGAATGTGATTCCCGTGTAGAAGTCGACGTTGGGGTAGAGGTGACGGGATACGAAGTAGTCGTCGTGCGTCGCCTTCTCCTCGAGTTCCATTGCGATGTCGAGGAGGGAATCATGCTGATGTGTAGTCTCCATTACCTCGAGGCATATCTTCTTCGCTATCTTCGCTCTCGGGTCAAATGTCTTGTAGACACGGTGTCCGAATCCCGAGAGACGGAACGGGTCATTCTTGTCCTTGGCCTTGCGGATGACTTCGTCTATCGAGAGGTTGTCGTTCTTTATTTTCGTCAGCATGTTCATGACTTCCATGTTGGCACCTCCGTGTCTGGGGCCCCAGAGGGCACAGCAGCCCGCTGCGACTGAAGCGTAGAGGTTGGCTTCGGAGGAGCCTACGAGTCTTACGGCTGTCGTCGAGCAGTTCTGCTCGTGATCGGCGTGGATGATGAGAAGCTGATTGAGAGCTTTTACGTGTACGGGGTCGGGTGTGTAGCCGTTGACGGATGTGTGGAACATCATATTGAGGAAGTTCTCGCAGTACGAGTATTCGTACTTCGGGTCGAGGAACTCCATTCCCTCCATCTGCCGGTATGTGTAGGCAGCGATTGTTCGCATCTTGGATAACAGCCTCGTGACTGTGAGGTCTATGTTCTCCTCGGGGTCTCTCTCGTCGAGTTCGGGATAGAATGCGGAGAGCGACGCAACCATTGCAACGAGTATGCTCATTGGCTGCGCCGACGAGGGGTAGCCGCGGAGGAATTCCTTCATATTGACGTGAAGAAGAGAATGCCTGTTCAGAAGCTGCATGTACTTCTGTCTTTCCTCGACTGTCGGAAGGAAGCCTTTCACCATGAGGTACGCAACCTCGATGAAGTCACACTTCTCGACAAGGTCCTCGATGGAGTAGCCGCGGTAGCGTAGAATTCCCTTTTCGCCGTCGACGTAGCAGATGGAGGACATGCAGGAGCCCGTGTTCATGAAGCCCGGGTCGTAGGTTATGTATCCTGTCTCCTTTCTCAGTTTCGATATGTCGAGGCTGTTCGAGCCCATGTTGTCATGAATGACATCGAAATTGATCTCCTTTCCGTCGCCGAGTATGAGGTGGGCCTTATCCCTGTCTATGGTCACCGCTGTTACCTCCCTGTCTTTTCAAAATTACTATTAATCCGGTATTATAATCACAAAGGGGTATAAGCTTCAAATGGAAGAATTCAGAATAAGCGACGAAGAGATTGTTGACATGGCGGACTTCTTCAAGGTCTTCGGTGACCCCACGAGACTGCGGATCCTCTTCGACCTCTGGCAGAAGGGGGAGGTTGCAGTCAATACGATTTCCGAAGACCTCTCGATAAGTCAGAGTGCGGTGTCGCAGCAACTCAAGCTCTTACGTGCTTCGCGCCTCGTGAGATTCAGAAAGGACGGGCGGAGCATCCTATACCGTCTCTCGGACGATCACATCACGAAGATTCTCCAGCTCGGTCTCGAGCACTACGACGAGTTACTCGGCTGAGAAATACTCAATAAGTTTATTCAAAGGTAAACCTACGACTGTGGCCCAGTCGCCGTTTATGGTGTCGACTAGTGTCCAGCCTGTCTTCTGTAGTCTGTAGGCTCCTGCGGCTCCCTGCCATTCGCCTGTTGCAAGATAGTTTTCTATGTCGTTTTCGCTGAGGAGTCTGAAGACTACGTCGGCCTTGTCGCAGAATACCTCAAATCCGTCCTTTTCCGGTCTGTATACGGCGCATCCCGTGTAGACGGTCTGCACCCGTCCGCTGAGATGCTCCAGCATTCTTCTTGCGTCTATGTAATCTTTCGGTTTTCCGAGAAGAGTGCCGTCTATCTCGACAAGGGTGTCTGCAGATACGGCGGGTAGGAAAGGAATGAAAGCGGATGACGAAAGATACGCTTCCATCTTCACTCTTGCGTTCTTCTTCATTGCGTCTTCAGTGCACATTCCCTCTGTCGATTCGTCTGCGTCCGGTGTGAAGGTGTGTATCTCTATTCCGGAAATCTCCAACAGCTTACGTCGGTTGGGGGAAGAGGACGCGAGGACAAGTTCGGATACGAGGGAGGAGAGGTGAAGCTGCTCTGTAGTCGGCTCGTCAATTCTGTTCATTTTCAAGAGCCTCCTTCTCCTCTTCCTTCTCGAGCCACATCTCTTCGAGTTCTTCCTTCTCCCTGAGTTTTTCGTCCTTTTCGGCGAGAACAGCCTTTATCCTGGAGGCTGTCGAGTAGACTTCTACTTTTCCCGATTCCTCTTCGAGCGAGGCTATTTCCTCTTCGATTTTCTCTATCTTCTTCGAGATGGCTTCGATTTCCCTCGAGAGGGAGTTTATCTTGTTCTTTCTCTGCTTGTTCTCTTCGTAGGAGGAGACACTCTTCGTCTGAGGCTTTGCTTCCTCCTTTGCCTTCTCTCTCTTTACAGCCCACTGCTCCTCCTTCTCCTCGATTTTTCTCTCGAAGTAATCATAGTCGCCGTCGAAGAACTCGGGGCCTTCGTCCGATATGTACAATATACGCGTAGCAAGACTCTTTATGAAATGCTTGTCGTGGGAGACGAAGATGACGGTTCCCTCATACTTCTGTATTGCCTCGACAAGCATTTCCTTGCTGTTGATGTCGAGGTGGTTTGTAGGCTCATCGAGGAGAAGAAGATTCGAGGGATGAATGAGAATCTTCAGGAGCGCCAGCCTTGATTTCTCTCCGCCGGAGAGTACCTGCACCTTCTTGAAGACGTCGTCGTCGGAAAACAGGAAGCACCCGAGGAGGTTCCTCAGCCGGGGCTGGTCGGACGTAACCGCTACAGTCTCGAGTTCCTCGATGAGGTTGTTGGAGGGATTGAGGGTGTTTTCGGTATCCTGGGCAAAATAGCCCCTGATTACGCCGTTACCTTCCCTTACTTCTCCCGTGTAGTCTCTGTCGACTGAAGCGAGAATCCGCAGAAGCGTCGATTTACCCTTGCCGTTACGTCCCGTTATTGCAAGTCTCTCGCCTTTCTTGATAAGGCACGAGAAGTCGGAGTAGATGACATTGTCGCCGTATGCCTTTCCGAGGTGTTCGACCTTCAGTACTTCGTTGGCAGAGTGAGGACACGGCGGGAAGGAGAAGTGAAGCTTCCTGAGGTGTCCCGGTACCTCTATTATGTCCATCTTCTCGAGCATCTTCACTCTCGACTGGACCTGCTTGGCCTTTGTTGCCTTATAGCGGAAGCGTTCAATGAATTCCTCGGTCTTCTCTATCTCTTCCTTCTGCTTCTCGGCCTTCTTCTTTATGGCCTCTATCTCCATCTCCCTTGTTTCGAGGTACTTCGTGTAGTTGCCGCTGTAGCGGGTGAGGGTACCGTTGAAGAGTTCATACACTTCAGTCACCAGGTCATCAAGAAATTCCTGGTCGTGAGATACAATCATTAACCCGCCGGGAAATGCCCTGAGATACCCCTCGAGCCACGTCAGTGCCTCGATATCGAGGTAGTTCGTAGGCTCGTCGAGGAACAGAAAGTCCGGGTTCTCGACGAGGATTCTCGCGAGTGCCGCCCTCATCTGGTAGCCTCCGGAGAACTCCGAGGAGGGACGCCGGAAGTCCTTTCTCTCGAACCCGAGGCCCTGGAGTATTGTCTCTATTCTTGTTTTTCTGTCGTAGTAGCCGGAGTCTAAAAGGAGATCGTGTATCTCGCTGATGCGTGCAGCCGCCGCCATTGCGCCGTCTCCGCCTTCCTCCGCCTTCTTTCCTTCCTCTTCGAGTTCGGAAACCAGGGACGCAAAGCGTGCGTAGCCGTCCTCTGCCGTTTCATATATCGTTCTGTCGCCGAGGGTGACATCGGACTGCTGCAGATACGACACTCTCGCTCCTCTTGTCACTGATAGGGAAATGGAATCGGGAGTGATCATGCCGACAAGAGCCTTTAATAGAGTTGTCTTTCCCGAGCCGTTGGCTCCGCAGAGACAGGCTCTTGTCTTCTCCGACATATTGAACTGTATGTTCTTCAGTATTTCCCTTTCTCCGAAGGAGAGCTTCAGGCTCTGCAGCTGTAGATTCTTCACGTTTTTCTCCGGG
>CAVFVX010000128.1:0-6891 GCA_963626075.1 Acutalibacteraceae bacterium | reverse complement strand
GACATACCTATGAAGGGCTCCTGAATGATGTCGACAAGCTGGAGAAGGCCGTTATTGGTACAAGAACCGAGGCTGAAAAGGAATTTGTGGCATCGATTCTGCAGGAAGACGACGAAATTAAAAAAAAACCGAAAAGATAAGAGATTACCTTCTCGACACGGAGCTGTGTCTTACGAAGGCATCCGTATTCTCTGATTTCGACAAACACCTCTCCCCGAAGGAGAGAATATTCAGCTGGAGTATTCAGAAGTACGCCATCGAGCTTTCGACCGACACAACATTCCGGAAGACGGAAAAATACACAAACTGGTTCCTGCATCGTGATAGCTCAGGGGCTTTCCATCACAGAACGATAGCCGACTTCATTGAGCGTACAGGTATGTCTTTCAACGAAGCCATAGACAGCCACGTCACAGAAATCCTGGAAGCGAACAACTTCAATCCGGAGAATGCTCTTCCGAACAATCCCGAGAGTCTCCCTGACTCTGTCAAAAGACCTGATGTCATTCCAGATAAAGAAATAAAAGAGGAGATTGAGGCGAGAACCAGAGAATACAGTGCTACGCACGAAGAGTTTCCCATTACAGTCATACCTGACAACTTCGTCCCCGAATTGTCACGCAGCGGGAAGATTGTACTGATCAGCATCGACGATGTTCTTGTAAAGCATCAGAAGGACGAAAGGTCTTCATGGTTTGTTAAGATGAAGAAGAATGTCGCCAACACAGTCATCCATATTCAGGCAGATGGAAAGGGATACATTCTTAATGCGGTAGGTATAAAGCAGGCTTTCCGTATTCTCGTTGCATTCCTTCTCGAGAACAACCTGCTCGAAGACAGGCAGCTGGTGTTCCTCTCCGACGGAGCAAAGGAGATCAAGGAATACATACAGAAGTTCTTCTCCTGGAGACCTTACATCCTCATTCTCGACTGGTTCCACCTGGCAAAGAGGATAAAGGAAATGATCTCAATGTGCCTCAAGCTCTATAAGGACAAAAAAGGCCCGATCATCAAGAAGATTCTCAACTACCTCTGGGTCGGAGACACAGACGGCGCGATAGCGTACATAAGAAGCTTCAAGAGTTCCATCGTCAAGAATGAAGATGTCCGGGAGGAGATGATCGCATACCTTCAGAGGAAGAAGGAGAACATCTGCTGTCATGCATTACGGAGGCTTTTCAATCTTCGCCTGAGCTCCAATGCCGCCGAGAAAAGCAACGACATCGTTGTTGCTGACAGACAGAAGCACAACGGAATGAGCTGGTCCTTTGACGGAAGCGGTGCTCTTGCTGTCCTGAAAGCCGCGTGCAAGAACAATACATTGGACCTGTGGATTACTGAAAGGAAGATTTCTATGAGTCTAAAAGACTCAGGATGGAAGATGGAGTCAAATTATGCAGCTTAATTCATCCGCACAGGTCGGCAATTTTGAAAAATGCAGAAGCGGACAGAGCTGTATCAACACCTGTCAGATGCAGAAAATCAGTCGTACGATATACAACCTCAATGGCTTTTCCTTCATACACATAGAGAAACGTCTTTCCTACAAGTTGAGACTCAAACACAGAAGCCGCCTGATGAATCAGTCTGATAATAACAAGAGTTTTCTCTTTCTGGTTAAACGAAGGCTTCTTTTTCATTCTCCCTCTGCAAAAGAAACGGGTAATCTCTGACGATCACCCGGGTATAGCAAAATTGCGTGTTTTCTGCTGGCTGCCAGCCTCGCATCCTGTCGAATGCCTTCATGCCACGGAAATATTAAGTCCCCCGTGTGGACTACACCTTTATCCAAGGTGCCAGGCTCGATGTCCTGTCGAACATCTATCGCCCCGGGGAATTACCCTGACCCGGGTTCAGCTCAGCTTTTACGTGTCGCCACACGAACGACATCTCTGTCATCAATTTATTTATACACAAAAAAAATGGTCGCCGTCAAGGATAATCGGTTACGTTGTCTTCCATTCATATATAGACACCGGAAAGTTCAGGGAGTTTCTTCTCTGAAAAACAGTAGAACCGGGAGATACGGGAAGGCACGCTCCATAACAGAAAAAGGCTAAGGACCGACAAACATCAGCGCCCAGCCTCTCATCATCAACCTGCCGTAACAAGTTGGCTCTTATCACTCAACAGGCTTTGCAGCTTCATCACGTACTCTTACCCAGGCATCCTGGTCAAGAAGTGCGCTGATGGGAACAATCTCTCCGGAAGCAACCTTCTCATAGAGAGCACTGAGGGTATCCCTGACAGAAGCGGGAACAAGTCTCTCGTACTGTTCGTTCTCCACGAGTCCGACTCCGCCTTCCTTAAGACCGAGAGAAAGAGTTGTTCCTCCGGGATACTTCCCTTCGACAAGGAGATTGAATGCGTCGAGGATTACGGAAGCATATTCCTTGCAGAAGGAGGTGACGATGTTCGCTGTAAGAGCCTCGTCCCCTATCACGTCAACCTGGTCGACATCGACACCGAAGGCATATCTTCCGGTTTCAACGGCAGCGCGGAAGACACCGAGTCCAGCAGAGCCTGCTACCTGCCATACGACATCACAGCCGTCATTGTAGAGTTCCATCGCACTCGCGTACCCCGCATCGGCATCGCTGAAGCTGTTACAGTAGACAATCTCGGCCTGTACGCCGCAGTCGATACATGCCTGGCAGAACGAGCCGACGAAGTCGTTGATATCGGGAATATCCATACCGAGGACGGCACCGACCTTCTTCGCGCTGTTTGCAAGAGGCATATCGCTTGTGGTGATCATCGATGCAAGATAGCCCGCAAGGTATCCCATATCGTAGGAGCGGTAGTAGACGCCGTAGATATTCTCCAGCTCGTTACCGTACGTATCCTGGTAATCGAAATCGAAGAACTTCTGTCCGGGATAGTTCTCGGCAGCCTTAACGAGCGCATTCGTGCATTCGCCGCCGCCCGTTATGATGAGGTCGTACTTTCCGCTCTCGCATGCGGATTCGAAGAACGAGTAGTAGTCCGCCATATCCTCATCACTTGTACCCATGGCAATGACTTCAGTAGTAACGTTGTCATAGTTCTCCTTAATGAGATCGAGCCCTGCCGCAGCGCCGTCGAAATACGACTTGTCACCCACCTTCGGAACAAGAAGCAGAACGCTGCAGGTCTTACCGCTGTCCGAAGACTTGGAGAGTGAGGTACACCCGGCCAGAGCAACAAGCACAAGTGCGCATACGATAACCCGTGTTAGAACTTTCTTCATATCGAGTTTCTCCTTTCAACATGAAAATGATAAGGAACACGTGACACCATGTCCACACGAAGAACGCAGATACAGACAAAGCCCGTTGAGAATATTGTCTTAATCACTGAAGAAGAAAAGAACCATCGATTGCAGCATGAGCACCGCAGAGAACGCAGTCAGCACCGCTTCCCCAAGTCTGCAGCTAAAGAAGAATACTCTACTTCATTCCGCTTCAACGGGAACGTGATTCCGTCTTAGGGGGAATGTATATCATGCTACGGTTATTCTTCAGAGCAACCGTTCAGTCTCAGGGAATTCATGAATACGGAATCCCGAGCTTATCAAGAAGGCTCTTTACCGTGTTCTGAGAGTCAAGGCACGTATCCGTCAGCCATCCCATCTCCCGGCTCCACTCTTCCAGTCCCCGGTAATAGAAATTCTTCCAGGAGTCTTCAATGACGAAGGGAAACACTCTCACCCGGGGCATTACTTCTTCCTCGACGTCATAGAGAACCCGTTCGCCTCAGTCAGACATCAAAAAGAGTAACGAATCATCCGGAGCTTCAACTGTCCTGATTCCCGGTACCAGAAACGAGAAACCTTCCCGCTTCCTCTTTCGTCAGGTCAGTAACCTTCTTCCCCTTTCTGAGAGCCCAGTTCACCATAGCCCTCATGTTATACCTTGAAGAGGGAGGATTACTGTAAGGGTCGGGAGAATCAAAATATCCCGGAGGAAGCTCTTCCCCTTCCATGAACTTCGGAATCCGAATTTCAGTCATGTCCGTTTCTTCAAGAGGAACCGAATACTCATAAAGGTGTTCCGGCGCAATGTCTACATCATCACTCCAGACGACCGTACCGCATTCGGCTCTGGCGGAGAGAAAGAACGGCAGGCTCCTGAGGCGCGAATATATAGGCTTATCGAGTAGAAAGCTGGCATCATATACCTTCTTCACTCCGTTCTGAAAGGTCAGAAGCAGAGTGTAGTCATTTCTCGCAGTGACATCCATAACATTCCATTCGGTCCGACTCATAGATTCTCTTCCTCCTTACCATTTCGACAAGCAATTTGATTGAGCAGCAATGATGAGATACAGAATGCCGAAAACAACGAGAGTTACTGCGCCGAGAGCCGTCACAGGGAAATCATCACTCCCCGTCTGACTTTTCCTCTTCGAAGTATCCGGCTTTCTCGAGGAACCCGGCCTCAGTCATACCGGGATTTGATGCAGCATACTCGGCAGAAATAATTCCATCCCTGAAGAACTTGATCATTATTTCGAACTTCTCTTCAGCTCTACCCTCTGCTCTACCTTTTTCAATTCCTTCTCTTTCAACAGCATTACTCAGATTGCACATAAAGTCTTTCTCCACTTTGCCGATTTTTTCAGTCAGAACAGGTCGCTGTGCGTACCGGTTCTCGATAAGTACAAAATCAGTTCGCCGTCTGCTATTTCATATATCAGCAGCCAGTCCGGAGTTATATGGCACTCCCTGCACCCGATATAATTTCCGACAAGGCTGTGGTCTCTATATTTCGGAGCGAGCGTTTTTCCTTCGGAAAGAGTATCAACAACCTCACCAAGAAGGGCAAGATTATACCCCCGCTTCTTCGCTATCTTCAAATCCTGTCTGAAGCGACCGGTCGGGACGATTCTGTATCTGCTCATCAGTCCAGATCCTCCAGAAGCTCTGCAAAGCTCGCATAACTCTTCTTATCCGGATTTTTCTTGAGTTCCTTCACCTCTTCAAGTGCGGCAATCGTTTCTGCATTAGGGACTTCATACTGAATGACATCCTTCATGTAGCTGATGAGATTACCTTTCACGTTTCCACCGTTTCTGACGACAATACTCTTGTATGCATTATATAGGTCTCTATCCATTGTAAACGAGCAGGTAACAGTATTCTGATTCATCATATTTGCAGTGCCTCCGGAATCTTTTACTTAGTAATATTACTTAGTAGATTAAATATACATGAGAAATGAGAAAAGTCAAATTGCAATAAAAGGGAGTTAGAAGGGGTAGTTCTGAATTATCTTGCGCAACTATCCCCGTAAAGTTTGGTTAAGGTGGTAGGTTTCACTTTCAAAACTTCAATGAATCTGTACTTTTGAAAGTAGCCGCCTTCGAAGCAGTTTATTGGGTTCTAATTCCGTATACTTCTTCAGGAGAGCCTTGAGGTTCCATTGAAAATCATCGGAGATGTACGTTTATCAGAGCGAATAGCACAGTGGGCACCACAGAACACAGGTTCCTTCCTTAAACAGTGTTACGGGAGAATCAAGAACTGCGGCAATCTTCTTAGCAATCTCCTTCGATATCGTCAGCCTTTCATCAGAACACAGAAAACTTCAGAAAGATGAGCCCCTGCAAACACCGGTATCGGAAATCTGTCCGGCGACATGAATGTCAATCATGACTTCTCGGAAATGAAGTTTTCTCGTCTCTTTGTCCTGGACAAAGAACGGAATTCATACTTCTTCCCGGGAGATTCTATTCGTCCCTGTCCGCCTTATCCAGGAACCCGGCAATAGTCATATCCAGGTATGATGCAGCAAACTCCGCAGAGTATTCTCCCGTTCTGTAGAATTCGGCTACTGCTATGAACTTTCCTTCGGCATAAGCTTCTGCATAAAATTTGTCATAAAGTTCTGCATATGATTTATCACTAACTTCTGCATATGATTTAGCACAACGTTCTGAAATAGATTTAGCGTAACCTTGTGCGAAACCTTTTACATATGCTTTTTTCCAAAGATATTCCCCCCAATTGCACATATGATGTTCCTCCTTGTCATCGAGATACTGTATTCCTCTCCGAGAAATCTCTTCTCGTCTGCAGACAGCATTACCGCCGGGTATCACCATTCGGAAAGAACAGCGATTCAAGATTGGCGGCATTACGCACTACAATGTAGCACCGTCAGCGGCACAGAGGAATCATCACTTCTCTGACTTTTCCTCTTCGAAGTGTCCGGCTTTCTCGAGGAACTCGGCTACAGACATACCAAGACCGGATGCAGCATACTCGGCAGAGACTATTCCATCTCTATAGAGCTTGACCATCGTTTCAAACTTTCCTTCTTCTCTACCTTTCTGTTCAATAGCGCTACTCAGATTGCACATAAGATGCACCTCCTCTTCCATTTGCTTTGTCATTGCGATGTTGAATTTCTCATCAAGAACTCTCTTCTTCTCATCCGGTCGAACCTTATTGGAGAAGTATATATTCAGCAGGTTGAGAATGTCCGAATCCGTTGTGCTCCCGGCTTCCCCCAGATTCAGAACTATGACTTCTTCCAGGTCATAGGAACGTTCGTCGACATATGATTCCCCTATTACCGGTTCTTCCGTCATATGGTACCTCATTATGCTGTTCTTCCTCGACTCGGGAGTCGACGGACAGATCCATATGGAATAGACCTTCCGGATCTTTTCGTAATGACTCGAGGAGAACACAGTACCGTACTGTTCGGAAATCATCCTGGCACAGTAATACATGCCACGAGAGACAAGTTCATACCCCGGCTTGTCAACAGTCTGGACTTCGAGATTAATAATCAGCGTGACTCTCTCTCCGCTGTCGGGTACGACGGCATTGAAGCGGACATCGTAATACACCGTGCCTTCGCTGATTGAATTCGACTCCGAATTCATCATCGTCAGCATCCCGTC
>CAVFVX010000127.1:0-7204 GCA_963626075.1 Acutalibacteraceae bacterium | reverse complement strand
GTTCTGTACCAGACTCCGTCGTCGCCGGGGTGTATGAAGGTGTCCGCACTGAGTCCCGATTTCTCCTTTTCGATCATCATCCAGCCTTCCTTTCTCAGTTTCTCTCCCGTTTTCGTTTCCTCTTTTCCTGTCATGTGCAGTTCCCTCTTTTCATACATGATGATTCTACAGAAACGGGAACGGAAATCAATGCGGGAAATATTCTGTTAATTATTTTCTTCTTTATGGCATACACCCCCTTTTCTTGTTATCATGAGCGGGCCGGCAGAAGCTCCTTGATCCGCCTTTCGTTGACTGGAGAAGAGAGGGGACGGCAGACTTGAAAAATCAGGGGCCGGGAAAGACCCGGAAATAAAATTACATGGTATAAGGACAGAAGGTAATGGAAAAAGAAATGACTAACAGGTACTTCACAGACCGTCAGAATGAATTCGAGTCTTCTGCAAGAAGCTATCCCAGGAAGTTTCCGTTTGCACTTAACAAGGCAAAGGGTGTCATACTCGAGGATGTAGAGGGCAACAGATACATCGATTTCCTCTGCGGAGCGGGAACGCTTGCACTGGGACACAACGACGAGAGAGTAAACAGGGCGATGGTGGACCTCATCAATTCGGGTTCTCCTCTTCATACTCTCGACCTCACGACTCCCACGAAGGACAGGTTCGTCGAGGCCATTCATTCGATTCTTCCATTCGGCATGGCCAGGGATGTGAAGATCCAGTTCTGTTCACCTTCCGGTACCGATGCAACCGATGCGGCAATCAAGCTCTGCAAGATTGCAACCGGCAGAGGCTCGGTAATCGCATTCTCCGGCGGCTACCACGGCATGGGCCACGGCGCAATGGCCGTGACGGGCAACTGCTTTGCAAAGAGCCAGGTACAGAACATCATGCCTGGCGTGCAGTTCATGCCGTACCCGTACTCGTACCGCTGTCCGATGGGGCTCGGAGGAGACGAAGGGACAAAGGCATGCGAAGCATACTTCGAGCGCCTTCTCAAGGACCCTGAGAGCGGCGTCAGCAAGCCCGCCTGCGTCATAATCGAACCCATCCAGGGAGAAGGCGGTGTCATTCCGGCTCCGGTTGAATTCCTCCAGACAGTGCGCCGTGTCACGGCGGAACTCGACATTCCTCTCATCTGCGATGAAATCCAGTGCGGCATGGGAAGAAGCGGAAAGGTCTTCGCATTCGAGTATGCGGGAATCGTGCCGGATGTAATCCTTGCCTCGAAGGCCATCGGCGGAACACAGCCGATGAGTGTCGTGATATACAACAAGAAACTCGACAAGTGGGGACCGGGATCGCATGCGGGAACATTCCGCGGCAACCAGCTTGCAATGGCTGCCGGAACCGTCGTCATGGAGACGATATCGAAGCCGGAGTTCCTTGCCGATGTCGTGAGGAAGGGTAATCTCTTCAGAGAGAGGCTTCTCTCTCTCCAGAAGGAATGCCCGATCATCGGAGACGTAAGAGGAAAGGGCCTCATGCTTGGAATCGAATTCGTCGACCCGAATGGAAAGAAGGACATCATGGGACACCCGATGGAGAGCGGAACAATCTGTGCTGCTGTACAGAAGGGCTGCTTCGAGCGCGGCCTCGTGATGGAAAAGGGCGGAAGGAACGGCAGTGTAATGCGCTGTCTCACTGCTCTCAACATTCCGGATGAGGACCTCGAGAAGGGTATTGAGATATTCGAAGAGACTGTCAGAGAGATAAGCAGAGCCTATGTCTGATTTCCCCTATATAATCTCGGACAGTACTGAAGACAGAAGGGAATACGAAGCTGTGGTCGAGAAGACCATGGCTTCTTTGTTTTCGTCTTTCTCGGATAACAGCGCATTCTCGGGCATCAACCCGTATGACCTGAGACGTGAAATAGAGGCCCTGGGGTTTCTTCCCGAAAAGGGAATAGGCTTCGAGAGAACTCTCGGGAAGGTGGAGAAGACAATACTTCCAAACCTTTTAAGAACATGGTCGACGAAGTATATGCCGCATCTTCATTCTCCGGCCCTGATGGAGACAATCTCATCCGAGCTTCTCATTGCATCGTTCAACGACAGCATGGACAGCTGGGACCAGGGACCTGCGGCTACGGAAACGGAAGTGATGGTCATTAACGGCCTCAAGAAGCTCTACGGCTACTCGGACGATGCCGACGGCACCTTCACCTCCGGCGGCAGCCAGTCGAACATGAGTGCGATAATCGCCGCAAGGGACTCCTACTGCCAGAAGATTCTCGGGTGGGACGTGAAGAAGAAGGGACTTCCCGACGAATGGAGGAAACTGAGGCTCTACACATCGGAGATTTCGCACTTCTCGATGGACAAGTCATGCCATATCCTCGGCCTCGGGTACGATGCCGTAAGAAAGATTCCCGTAGACAGCTGCTGCAGAGTCGACATTGCGGCATTTGGCAGAATGCTCGAGGAAGACACAGAAGCGGGGCTTCTTCCGTTCTGTGCAGTCGCCACAATCGGAACAACCGATTTCGGATCAATCGACAACGTCGCCGGGATGAGAAGGCTCTGCGACAGATATAATATGCACCTCCATGCAGACGCAGCCTACGGCTCCGCTGCAGTGATGAGCAGCAAGTACCGCTCGAGACTGGGGGACCTCAGCCTCTGTGATTCCATCACCGTGGATTTCCACAAGATGTTCCTTCTTCCGATTTCATGTTCCGTAATCCTCGTGAAGAACCGTTCTCTCCTCGAGCCCTTCGAACTCCATGCGGATTACCTCAACAGAGAGGAGGACGAGGAGGACGGGTACATCAATCTCGTGGGCAAGAGCATGCAGACAACGCGACGCTTCGATGCCCTGAAGGTCTTCATGGCCTTTCAGACAAGAGGAAGGGACGGCTACGACGAAATCGTCACGAAGCTCATCGACAACGCAGAGCTTTTCTACTCGATGATCTCTTCCGACAGCGACTTCGTCACATCGGTTCGCCCCGAACTCAGCTCTGTGGTCTTCGCTCTCGAGAGAGACGATGAAACAAACAAGAAGGTGAGGAGAAAACTCCTCGAGGAAGGCATAGTCATCGGTCAGACCGTCATGAACGGCCGCGTCATGCTGAAGTTCACGCTTCTCAATCCCAATCTCGGGAAGAAGGACTTCGAGGATGTAATCCGGGAGATAAAGAGGCTCAGGGATTCTATTTGTTGAAGAATGGCTGAAGAGTCGATGGCTCTTCAGCGTATCAGACCGGAAGTGATGAATATCTCCCGGAACCGCTTCTCTGAGAAGGCATGGAGTTCCTCTTCGTAGCCCTGAAAGGCTTTTATGAGGGCTCTTCCTTTCTCCGTGAGGGATGTTCTTCCTCCGTCCTTTCCGCCGCGGCGTCGTTCGACCACCTGGTATCCCGCTTCACTTTCGAGGGTGTTTATCATCTCCCATGCCTTCTGGTATGAGAGTCCCATGTGCATTGCAGCCTGCCGGATGGAGTGCATGTCGTCGATGAGGAACAACAGCAGATTGAGGCGGGCGTTCAGGATCACGCTCTCCTTGTCTATCGACACCGTTACGGAAGGGGAGAGAAGGGAGGAGTTGTGCTCTGTGAGGTAGCCCCAGAGTTCGTCCTCGTTGTGGACCGTGAGATGTATTCCCCTGTCGTCGACTTCGATTCTCTCCTTCCTTACATCTGCCTCAGCAACCGCCTCCCTGAGGCCGTTCGTTCCGTTATATGAAAGAAGTGCGGGGATTGCACTGTCCCTGATGAGTATCGGGTGTCCGCCCTTTCCCTTATATGTCGGAGTCACGATGTCTCCGTCGCTTTCCATGAGGCGCGTGAGAGTCGAAGGCGTAAACATGGGGGAGTTTACGGGGGAGAAGAAAACCCTGTCGCACTTGCCTTCGATGTACTCGAGACCGCATCTGACAGAGCTGAAGAGTTCGGGTCTTTCAGGGTAGTCCGTATTCCTGATGAATATGACGCCGAGAGAGGAGAGAAGATGAGTCACCTCCACTTCTTCCGTTCCCGTCACCACGACAACCGGAAATACACCGGCCATCTGCATTGTGAGTACAATGCGTCGGAGAATCGGGATGGTCCCTATCTTCAGGAGAGGTATTGTGTCATCTCTTCCCGCTGATGCGATTACGGCGCCGACAGACCCGAACTTCATGCTCTTTTTATCCCTGCCTTAATTTGTATTACTTTCTCTTTTTTCTTTCAAAATCTTTATCATTGGATAACGCTTACCAGCTGCCGCCGCCACCACCCGAGAAGCCTCCGCCGACAGAGCCCGAGGAAGATGACGATGAATAATCGCTGTGGCCCGTGTCGTAGGCATGGTGCATCGTGTGATGGAACAAGAGGTAGAAGCAGAAGAAGTCGTCGTCCCATTCTCCCTCGTACCATTCCGGATTCGTGATGACCGTATCCTTGTACTTCTCCGACCAGCTTTCCCCGAGCCCGAGTGCGGAAGCGTATGGGAGAAGAGAATTGTAGCTCTCCTTGTCTTTGCATTCCTCGATGAACTTCCTCACTCCCAGGCATTTCTCGAGTATGTCGTGTCCGTACTTCGTCTTCTGTTCGACGTGGCTTGCAAGGAAGGAGCCGAAGGCTATTGCGAGGGCGTCGATTACTGCCGCAAAGAGTGCCCCGGGGCAGTTGAGGCGTGCCTTACAGATAAGGAAAACACAGAAACCGATGACAAGGAATGTAATGACTGCCATCTCGATGACTGCCGCTCTCTTCTGCTTCTTCTTCCAGTAGGCCTTTCTCGCCTGGAACATGTTTCCCGTAAAGGAGGAGGCTGCGAAGAGTACGATGAGGAGAAGCGCGAAGAGAATCGAGAGGATTCCGGGGAACTTGAGAGAAAGCAGTATTCCGTCCGCGATTGCAGCTGTGAGGTAGAGTACAAGCAGAATGCCTTCGAGTACGGAGCTGAGCCTGCGTTTGAGCCTTCTCTCTCCCTTACCGAATTCCTCCGAGAGCTTCTTTCCAACCTTTGAATAGTACTTGTCCGTGAAGCCGTCCTTTCCCAGTCCTGTGAATGTGGTTCCGTCATCACTGACGACGAGTGAGAAGAGTTCCTTTTCGGCCTCCGGGGCATTCTCCGGAAGGTCCCTGAGCTTGGTTATCAGATAGTCGTTGTACTTCTTCTTTCCTTTTTCCTCTTCCTTTCCGGTCAGCTTTATACAGCCTCTGTCAGCCCAGTAGATGACCATTGCTCCGAGGTCGTTCTCCGCATTCTTCTTTCCGTCTTCGATGATGTATCTCAGTTCCATCGGAGAGAGGGATTCGGGGATTTCGGACGTGGCGACGGGATTAAGAGGTCTGTCGGTACCGAAAAGGCGCCAGACGATGACTGTTATTACAAGAAGGATAAGTGTGAGTACGATGGAGTAATAGAGATAGGGTGTGGAGTTGTCAACTCTTTCCGGTATTCCCACCCAGTAGCCTTCGTCCATTTCGACGCGGAGCGTTATTCCGCCGTAGTTCTTCAGTCCGCTCTGCTTCCCCGAGATGGTCTTCCTGTCTTGAGAGAGAGTGAAGTTTCCTTCCGTTGTCGAGTCTTCATCTCCGTATGTCACCCATATTCTGTTCCCGTCGAGAGCCTTGGGGAATGTAACAGACCACGTGATGTTCCATATCTTCGTGTCCCACGCTGGAGATATTATGTTGTAGTAGAGTTCGTCATAATCGTCGTAGAGGTCGCGTCCGAGGTTGTAGTCGTATTCGATGACGTACTCCTTCTCGCCCTCCACGTATTCGTCCTCGTCTCCGAGGTAGATTCTGTAGTTACCGTCCTCCTTCTCGACCTCGTGGAGGTCGGCGGAGGTTATGTTCGACACTTCCGCCCTGATTGGATCGGCGAAGTTGCCGTCGGGATTGGAGAACCTGTACTGGATATCTCTGTAGAGGCCGTGCGAAGCTTCGGTGAAATCTGCAAGAATCGTCTCCTTCACGTGCATCGAGGAGTCCTCGTTGACTGTGATTACTATGTCGTAGGCGTTGATGACGAAATTCTCCGCACCCAGTGCGAAGAGAGAGAGGAGCAGAATCAGAACGGTTTGTATTACTTTCTTCATGGGCTTTTCCTTCTCTTATTATAAAACGGGGAAGAGAGGTTGTTAAAGGGGCGGGGGATGATTTTCACGCTCAGGCGCATGTGATAATCTTTCCTCATGAAGAAAGTACTTGTCGGTATGTCCGGCGGCATCGACAGTTCGGTTGCCGCACTTCTTTTGAAGAACAGTGGTTATGAAGTCGAAGGAATCACGATGCTCATCTGGCGTCCCGATTCACCGTACCCCGCACCTGCGTCGGCCAACAGCTGCTACAACCCGGAGAAGGCTGAGGACATAGCCGGAATCGAGGATATATGCCGCAGAATCGGCATTCCCCACCACACTGTCGACTGCTCGGACCTCTACGAGTCGACCGTCCTCAGAAACTTCCGCGACGAGTACATGCACGGCCGCACCCCCAATCCCTGCATATGGTGCAACACGAAGATCAAGTTCGGTGCCATGGTGGAGAAGGCCCGCTCTCTCTTCGACTTCGATTACTTCGCAACCGGTCACTATGCAAGAATAAGACATAACGAAGACACCGGCCGCTGGGATCTGTTGAAGGCTGTGGACCTCAGGAAGGACCAGTCCTACTTTCTCTCGCGCCTGACGCAGGAGCAGCTTTCCACGACCCTCTTCCCCCTCGGGGATATGACGAAAAGCGAAGTGAGGAAAATCGATGTCGAGAACGGCTTCCACAAGGAGGGTATGAGCGAGAGCCAGGATTTCTACTCGGGTGACTATACGGACCTCCTGGAGGTCGAGGACAGAAAGGGTGACATAATCCTTGCAGACAGCGGCAGGAAGGTGGGGGAGCACAGAGGCTTCTGGCACTACACAATCGGTCAGAGAAGGGGCCTCGGGGTTGCATACAGCGAGCCCCTGTATGTCGTATCTCTCAATCCGGAGAAGAACGAGGTCGTTGTCGGAACTGAGAAGTATGTTCGCGGCCTCGGTGTCATATGCTCAAACCCCAACTGGGTCGGAGACACTGCGTTTGAAAAGGACAGGATATACTCGGCGAAAATCCGTTCCACATCTCCCGGTGTTCCTTGCAGGGCGGAGAAGACTGAGAGCGGATTCTCTCTCACTTTTTCGTCGACTGTGAAGGCTCCAACTCCGGGGCAGAGCGCCGTCGTCTATGACGGAGACAGGGTGATTGCCTCCGCCATAATCGAGAAGTC
>CAVFVX010000126.1:0-7310 GCA_963626075.1 Acutalibacteraceae bacterium | reverse complement strand
AAGATGCTCGAAGACAGGTTCATAGAACTCTCTGACGAGATTAAGGTCGACCTCATTCTCACCACCGGCGGCACGGGCTTTGCGCCGCGTGACATAACTCCCGAAGCCACACTCGCCGTCGCGACGAGGAATGCTCCGGGAATAAGCGAGGCCATCAGAGCCTTCAGTCTCACGAAGACGAAGCATGCGATGCTCTCAAGAGGTGTTTCCGTCATCAGGAACTCCACTCTAATAATCAATCTTCCGGGAAGCCCGAAGGCTGTCCGGGAGTCACTGGATGTGATCATAGAAGCACTCCCTCACGGACTCGGTCTGCTGAGGGGTGAAAAACTTGATAAATAACATATTTTTCCGGAGGAAATAACATGAAGAAGCTATTATCAGTTCTTCTCGCTGCTGCTCTTGTAATCACAAGCGTATTCGCACAGGGCGCTGCAGAAGCTGCATCGGCAGCTGAAAAGACGGAAATCGTCGTTTTCGCAGCAGCATCCATGACTGAAACTCTCACAGAGATCAAGGGTCTCTATGAGGCGGCAAATCCCAACGTCACAATCACCTACAACTTCGACTCCAGCGGAACTCTGAAGACCCAGATCCAGGAAGGCGCAGACTGCGACCTCTTCATCTCCGCTGCTCAGAAGCAGATGAACGCACTCGCAGATCTCAACATGATTGATGCATCGACAAGAGTCGACCTTCTCGAGAACAAGACTGCTCTTGCAGTACCCGAGGGCAACCCGAAGGGAATCACATCCTTTGATCAGCTTGCAGAGCTCCTCAAGGCAAAGAACGTCTTCCTCGCAATCGGTAACAGTGACGTTCCCGTCGGACAGTACACACAGAAGATCTTCGCTTACTACGGAATCGACGAAGCTGAAGTTGCAGACTGTCTGACATACGGCATAAACGTCAAGGAAGTCACGACACAGGTCAGTCAGCAGTCCGTCGACTGCGGTATCATCTACGCAACCGATGCATTCTCCGCAGGTCTCACAGTTGTCGACACGGCAACAAGCGAAATGACGGGCGGCAGAGTCATCTACCCCGCAGCAGTTCTCGCCAATGCAAAGAACGCAGATGCAGCAAAAGCATTCCTCGAATACCTCAAGGGCGACGAGGCTATGGCAATCTTCTCATCCGTCGGTTTTGCAAGCGCACTCTGATAAAGAGAAAAGCAGAGAGGGAGGGCACGACGCCCTCCCTTTTCGTTATTCAAATAAACTATTGATTCATTTATGGACTGGTATCCTCTTTTCAACTCAATAAGAATAGCATTCTACACATCAATCATCGTGTTCTTCCTGGGTATCTTCCTCGCGCACATCGTCGCGAAAATGCACCTGATTCTGAAGGGCATTCTGGATGTAATCCTCACCCTTCCCCTGGTTCTTCCCCCGACCGTCGTAGGCTTCTTCCTCATTCTCGTATTCGGTGTGAAGACTCCCCTGGGACAGTTCCTGGGTAAATTCGGTATCAAATTCGTAATGACATGGTACGGAGGCATTGTGGCGGCAACTGTCGTGGCCTTCCCCCTTATGTACAGGACAACCCGCGGCGCCTTCGAGGCCTTCGACACAACACTTGCCGAAGCCGGAAAGACCCTGGGCCTCAGCAACACCTTCATCTTCTGGAGGATAAAGATTCCCACATGCAAGCAGGGAATACTTGCAGGCGTGGTTCTCGCCTTCGCGCGCGCCCTCGGCGAGTACGGTGCGACAAGCATGCTCATCGGCTATACTCCGGGAAAGACTGCAACGATTTCAACAACGGTCTATCAGCTCTGGCGTACTAACAATGAAGCCGAAGCCTACATCTGGGTTCTCATAAATGTTGCGATTTCCGCTGTAGTTCTTCTTACAGTCAACCTTCTCGAATCGAAGGACAAGAGAGACAGGAGGAGAAAGTAATGAAACTCAGCGTAAACATAAAAAAGGACTTCGGTTCCTTTGTTCTTGAATCCTCATTCGAAACAGACGACCTCATCACGGGCTTCCTCGGTTCCTCCGGCTCGGGAAAGAGCATGACGCTCAAATCCATCGCCGGCATCGTCACTCCCGACGAAGGCTCCATTGTCCTCGACGGCACAGTGCTCTTCGACAGCAGGAAGAAAATCAACATACGTCCGCAGGACAGGAAGGTGGGTTACCTCTTCCAGAACTATGCACTCTTCCCGTCAATGACAGTGAAGAAGAACATCATGTGCGGTCTGAACCGTGAAAAGGACAAAGCCGAGAAAATGAGAAAGTACAATGACTCGATAGCCCTCCTCCATCTCGAAGGCCTTGAGAACAGACTTCCCTCCCAGCTCTCCGGCGGCCAGGCACAGAGAGTCGCACTGGCGAGAATCATCGTAAGTGAACCCAATCTCCTCCTGCTCGACGAACCATTCTCGGCACTCGACGCATTCCTGAGGCGCAACCTCCAGAAGGAACTTCTTGAAGTCCTTCAGAACCTCGGCAAGCAGGCCATACTCGTCACACACTCGGCACGCGAAGTAAGACGCATGTGCTCACGTCTCTTCGTCATGAAGGACGGCAGGATAATCAGACGCGGGGAGACCGAGGATGTCTTCACGGACCCGCAGGGCGACGACTGCAGAGTCCTCCTCGAAGACTACTGACAAAGAAGCCCCTGTCTCAGGAAAGGAAGCAGGGGATTTTTCAATCTGGATACAGAAATCATTCCTTCAGCATTCTGAGAATCTCTTCAAGTGTAGGCTTGCTCCTGCTGTCGTCCGCAGTTTCCTCTTTCTTTTCTTCCCTGAGCAGACTGTCCAGAACAGCAACAGCCTCGCCTCTCGTACCTTCAGGGAGAGGTTCAGACGAAACGCTTTCATTCACAGTTGCAGGTTCTTTAACTTCCTCGGCTGAAGCTTTATCTACAATACTTCCGTTTTCAGGAGTCTCTTCCACAGGAGTTTCTTCCACAGGAGTTTCTTCCACAGGAGTCTCTTCAACTGGAGTCTCTTCAACAGGGGGTTCTTCTACGGGAGCTTCGTCTGCAGTTGTTTCATTGACCGGGTGTTCTTCAGCCCCGCATTCTTCCTGTTCGTCCGTTTTCTCTGTCTTTACGGAATTATCCTGTGCTTCAACAACAGTATCTTCAGGAGTATCTGAAGGAGAGTTTTCGGCTACTGTTTCTTTTTTCGGGATATCAACCGAATCTGCTGTATCGTGCGAAGTCTGTGGAGTTTCAGCTGCGGTAACGTGAGAAGAAGCACCCTCATGCTTTCTTTCACGTAATACCCTCCGTCTCATTCTCTCGCGTCTTATCTTTCTGTTCTTGCGGACGATGACGATTACGAGAATTATGATGACGACAAGAAAGCCGCCGCATACTGAAAGGAGAATCAGATCCAGTGTCGTAAATGAGAAGAAAGTGAAGAAATGGGTTGCTTCCGTATCTGCTGATGCTTCCTTTTTCTCTTCCGTGCTTTCCTCAGCCTTCACGAATGTTGTCTGAGTCTTCGTCTCAGCTGTGCTTTCACTGGCAGCTGATGCCGCTTCAGTAGCGGGAGAATCCTTCGGAAGGAGAGTACCGTCAACATAGAGAGGACTCAGATTGTCTTCCTCCGGGATAGTGTCTTCTGCGTTTTCTTCTGTTATCACTCCGGCTTCGACAGAAGTTGCCGTTTCTTCTGTTGTCTCCGGGCTCCCGACTTCCGTGATATCCGTATGGATACGCTTGAAATCCGTCGAGGTGCAGGAGACAAGGACAATAATCATCACAGTTACAATGGAGAGGAGAATACCTCTCACTATTCCGTCACACTTCATTTCTCCCCTCCGTGTATAAGCTTTATCATGTCGTTCCCGATTTCGATTTTCCCGACAAGAAGCGACAGTACTGCGTCGAGTTCTCCCCAGCGGGACTTCAGCACCGCACTGTAGCCGCAGAGAGAGCCTATCTTCGAATAGAGCTTCTCCTTCTCTATCGGTCCTTCGGTTCTTATTATCTCATACATGCCCGCCTCGAGTTCCTCGGGCGCTATGTGCGAGAAGTCCCTCATGAGAGAGGCTCTGCGGAATACAAAGAATTTCTGCGAAGGAGAATAGAGGAATCCCCTGCGTCTGAGGAAAACCTTTCCCTCAAGAGACTGAGTACTCTCCCTGTAGCTCTCGACGACCTTCGTCGTCAGGTATTCCTCTCCTCCGAGGAACGAAAGCCGTCTCATCAGGTCGCGCTCGAATACGGGAGCCTCCGTCTTCATGATCTCCTCCATGAGAAGCGGGAAGCCGCTGTCCGAGAACGACGAGACGGAAAGAGATGAAGCAATGGCGGGAATATCTGCTGTCTCGTAGACGGGGAAGACGACATCCTTCTTCACTTCCTCAGGAGAGGGCTTATCGGTCAATGCGGCATGCGGGATTCCGTGGCGCGAGTAGATTATATCGAGAGCATCCTTCACGAGGTTTCTGTCGAATGCGGGGATTATCTCATCCCAGTCCGCCCCGCTGTCGAAGACAGAATGTATGAAGGTGATTATTCCGTTCTCCCTTGCCTTTTCGACTGCAGGATACACCTCCTTCCAGCTGTATCTCCCGGCTTTTTTCTCCCTCGTCTTCTCGAGCTTTGCCTCGAGCTTCTCGAGCGGCAGCCCTTCAAGGTCGACTGCATCCCGTGACCAGAGTGAAAAGAGAGAGGGAACCGTCGAATGATAGCGGTCGAATGTATCTGCTATCCTGGATGAGAAGTCTTCAGCCTTCTTCCTCACCGCCGGCCATTCTTCAAGCGTGTACGTTGAAAGTATTCCCGTGGAGCCGCCGTACTCCCTTATCTTCTCGACTGTCTTTGAGATACTGGCGGCATACGACTTCCAGTCGATGTAACCTTCGGGACACTTCTCATCGGGATTGTCGATTACCTTTTTCCGTATATTTCTTATGAATTCCTCAGCCTTCGTCTCGTCGAGTAGAACGGGATTGCTGAAGGACGGCGCCGAGATGAAGTGCAGGAACTCCCTCACGTCCTCCGCTTCCCTTATGGTGGAGAACGAAAACGAGAACTCCTCCCTCACTTCTTCCGAGAGAAGAATGAGATCGTGAACCATGTCGGAAGCATCGAGAATCCTGAGTGCCAGGGCATTCTCCTCCCTGCCGCTTCTTACTTCGCCCTCGAAGCCGAACCACGGGTCCTCGCGGTAGTCATCGTATTCGTAGGAAGATATGGACGCAACATACTCCGAGAGCACCTTACGGCTCTCTGTGTCATATGATTCGGGCTTTACTGCCGGAGCGGACTTCACTTCGCTCCATTTAGTAAGGAGAAACAACAAATCTCCGGAGACGTCTATACCCTTGAGTTCTATCCGCTCTTTGATCTTCAATATGGCTTCTTCGTTCAGCATGTCATGATTCTATCACACTTCTACCGCTTTAACAGCGTAAAGAATTCAACAAGCGGAGCAAAGAGTATCTCGAAAGAAGACGAGAGTCCGGTAGTCAGTATGACAAGCCTCTTGAGTGCGAATACCGATACCGCAATGAGCCCTATCCTGAGAAGGAATGTGAGAAGAGTCTTACCGAAGGACGTAAGCAGTACCTTTTGGAGAGCTCTGTCGTTCTTTATCTTCTTGACGCCGCATTTCACAAGCTGCTCCTTCAGCCCCGGATCCCCGGCGGATTCGGAGAATATGAATGCAGTGACGCCGCCTTCCAGGCCTCCGGATATGTATCCTTTGATGAAATGGAAGCATCTCGGGACGGTCTTTATCACGGAATGGATGAAGAAGCCGTAGGAGAGAAGCATACACAGCGACGACGGAACTAAAAACCATACCGACGTCGCTTTGAGGCTGAAGAAGAAAAGCGCAAGTGCGAACATCGTAAAGGAGATGAGACTCTTTACACCCTTCTTCAGAAGCATGAGGTTGAGGTAGTCCCCGAGGGCCCTTACCGCAATCCTCTTTCCTTCTATCGCAAGAGCCTCCGAGTAGGTATTGGCCCTGTCTGCCAGTCTGTAGAGCTTCGAATTCCTGATGGAGGGATTACGCGCCGCCTCGATTTCAAGCTGGTCGTGTATTTCATTGATGAAGCGTTTCGTGCCCCGGAGTCCCTTCTCTATGCTGTGTACGGCATAGTCCACCTTGTCTTCGACCATCACATCGGCTTCATCCGCCCGGGGAACCTCTTCCTCCTGTACCCTGAGCATCGTCTCGTCGACTTTGAACATCGAGTCGAATGCGGGGAGGATGTCCAGAGGGCACTGGCTTCTTATTTCCAGCAGCTTCTCCTTCGTATAGGAGGAGACGGTCTTCACAATCATCGTAATCATGCTCGTGATGACAAAGACGTCGTCTACGAGTCCCAGCCCGACAATAACGTCGGGAATGGCATCAACGGGAAGGACGAGATAGAGAACGCCGACTGCCGCGGGAACGGCGACGGAAAGTCCCCATACCTTCGGATGCTTCGCGATGAAGAAGAGGACCCTGATTCTGTCCCAGACCGATGCGAGGGCCTTCCTGCCTTTATACTTCTTCATGGCTGTATCTTCGGCTTCGATTATCTCCTTCTCCGAATAGCTGCTTTCGACTCTCTCGCTGATTGATGCGGCGATGGATGAGGCTTCCTTCTTCTTCCTCTCTGTCAGCTTCTCCATACTCTTTCCGGTCTTTCCGTCCTTCTTCCTCATGACTGCATTTTAAACCGTTACCTGTCATCTTTGCCACAGTTTTCCTCTTTATCGGTCCTGCATGGGAGAAAGCGCATCACACGCTGTCAAAGGAATATTTCCTTGACGGGATGACTGTAATTACCGGAAACTGAATATGTTGGGCAGACACAAAGGAGAAACCATGAGAAGAACAATCAGAAGGCTTCTTGCCTTCACTCTTATTCTCGTCACACTCTTCTACCTTTCCGCACAGGGACTGGCGGAGACGGGAGAATTCATCCTGCACTCCAACGACGTAAACGGCGGCTTTATCGGAAAGGGGTACGCAGAGCCCGGGGACAGAATCCGGGTGATTACCGGAGAAGACAACAGAATCACAATCGGCGGCCTCGATTACAACGTCTGGTTCTCGAAGTACGGCGACGTCTACCTGGATATCAGGGTTTCGGACTTCTTCAACCTCGGCTACGAAGAGGGAGACATCGTAAAGGTTTCCTTCCTCGATAAGACCCTCGAGCTCCCGGTTGTTCCGACATATTCATATGTTGACCAGGGAAATCCGGCAATCATTGCGGCCATCGATGAAAACGGAGACCCCACGGGATGTCTGATGCTTGCCATCAGCATGGGTAACTTCGGTGAGACCTACGGACTTGCATACAAGACCACGAACGAAGACAAGACCTGGTTCTGGA
>CAVFVX010000125.1:0-7316 GCA_963626075.1 Acutalibacteraceae bacterium | reverse complement strand
AATGTCACCGGAATGCAGTACAGCGTCAACGGTACCGGAGGCGGGCAGTCGCATTATATGAACGGTATATCGTGCTTCATTGCGCACCGTCTGGAGTGGAACATCCTTCCGTCTCTCTCGTTCACTCTCACCGAAGGCGTCATGTACATGAGTAAGGACAACAGGATTGACCTCATTGCCTTTGCTCCCGCGATGATGTACCACAACAACTATACCCGCAGCAACACGAACTCCATCCTCTCCTTCGAAATCGACTGGACGATAACGAAGGGCCTCAACGTCTACGGCCAGGTCGTCGTCGACGAATCGGTGCTCCCGGGGGAGAACAATCCGCTGACGACATCGGAGCTCGCAGAACCCAACGGTCTGGGCTTCCTTCTTGGAGTCACATACAAGACGGTTCTCGGAAGCGGCATTCTCACCCTCAACGCCGAAGGTGCCTATACCGATCCCTATCTCTACCTCAGGGACGGTGACCAGCAGGCGGGAGAGGCAGTCGACACAAGACAGCAGACGAACGGAAGGTACGGAATCAACTACGTGGTGGCGTTGCGTGAGATGAGCGACTGCGGAGGAACGGAGAACTACAACCTCGACTATCTCGGCTACAGATACGGCGGAGATGCGATAGTCGCCCTGCTCTCCGGTGAATACAGCACTTCAAAGTGGAATGCCGGGCTCAACCTCTTCTTCATGATTCACGGTACTCATGACAAATACACCGCATGGACAAGAGTCAACGATACAGTGGACGGAAAGAAGATGACGAACAAGACAACGCCGACGACTCAGCACCAGACTGCAAACTCGATGGATGCGGATGCAGATAAGCGTGACAGTGCGTCCGTGACGTTTGTTACGTCACTCTACGGCTCCTATTCGTTCTTCTCGTTCCTCTCCGCTTCTGCCGAGGTGGATTTCATCTACTTGAAGAATCCGGGGAACATAAGCACGAATCCGAGTCTCTTCAACGTGCAGACGACACTCAGCATGAGTTATACCTGGAAGTGACTTAAAATGTGGAAAGCAGGAGAATCAGACCTGTCACAAGCTAGAAATGAATTCCATCAATCCTTTGCAGGCTTCGTCATCTTCCTGGTCAAGCCAGTTTTTCTTTGATGCAGAAAGGTTTCTTCTGAAGTCTTCATTTGAGAGTGTTTTCTCAATTCTTCGCTGTATGTCTGAGATATTGTTTTCCTTCATTCCCAGGTCTGAGAAGATGAGAACATCAAAGCAATGAAGGAGTTCTTCTTTGTTAACCCGTCCCGATAGCCAGTAGAGGTCAAAGATGTCCTTATAGCGAGTCGAACGGGTTCCGAACTTCAGAAGAGAGCGGAGTTTCTCTGTGAACATTTGTTCTTTTGAGTTAATCAGAAGGCTGACGCCGTCGTCCTGGAGAGCAATGTCAAAACAGAATTCTTCCTGCTTGATATTCATATGCCTGTGCACTCCGAAGTCGACTTTGCTTGTTGCTTCGAAGTTGAAGGAATCTGTGATTTTGACATATGCCCGTTTGCCGTGATAGTCCTGCTGTCGTAATTCTTCCAGATTTCCGTATAGTTCTATTTTAAGGCCGTCAATTGTGTTCAGGTTTCCAATAAATCGTCGGACGGAGTCATCTGCAAGAGAGTAACGGATAAAGTCTATGTCGATATCCTGGGTACCACGGCGTGCATTCTGTGAGATGCATCTCATTACGACACCGCCCTTGACTGTGATATTGCCGCTGAACTGACTGTGGCTTATTGCGTTTAGAATAATGTCTTGACAGACCTTTGCTGTTGCATACTCTTCTTTGTATCCTTCTTTCTTTGTTCGTTCTATTTCTGAATAAATGCTGATCATCAATAAACCTCCAATTGAATGGTCGACATGATTTTTCTTCCTCCGGGGAATCTGTCGATGTTGTCTTCTAGCCATTCCTCGTCGAGCTCGTAGACTTTCCTGCGGTAGCTCTCGATGATTTCCTTGTAATAGTCGAAGGGAAGTTTGTTTCTGTGGCGGATGAGTTCAACGAGCAGTCTTTCCTTCGAGTAGATTCTGATGGAGACTCCGTTTACCGTCTTCTCTTCTACGCCGAGCATGAGTGTTTCTTCGGGATAGAACACCTGCTTCACATTCCTGTCACTGATTCTCGATGCTTCTCTCTCTGTTCCCAGATAGTAGTAATCGGGAATGGAGTCTGTAAGATCCTGATAGTAGAATGCGCTGTTCATTGTGAAGACGGCGTTTCTGTTCTTGAATGCGATGAGAGCAAGTTCACTCCAGGAGGGGGAATCTGAATATATGCCCTTTTCCACTTTGTACAGGAGGTTTTTCTCGATTGTTTTCTTCAGATAGTAGTCTGTCAGATATTTCTTTATGCACTGACTGTACGTACTGAGCATCGCTTTCCTCCTCACGTACAAGATAAGACGGCATACTCGCTCAGTCAAGTAAAAATACACAAAAGATAATATTTGTGAATAATTGCTCGAATAACAATGAATCGTCCTTCAGGGAATTGACGTGAAATGACGGATAGGGGAGAAAGGTTACAGCTCCGTAGTGTAGTTTCTGTGGGGAAATGTGTGTGCATTTGCTGTTTTTGCTCCGCTTTGTATTTACCTTGATGAAAATAACGGGATAATTGTTCCCGATGAAAAAGAACAGGTTATTGATTGTTTTACTCGTCCTGATGTGTCTTCTGCCGTCTCTCGGCGCGAATACGCTTGACGAGATAATAGAGGCTGCGGAGGAAGCGAGTCCGTCGTACCAGAATGTCCTGCTGACATACCAGAACGGACTGTTGAACATTTCGACGCTGGAAGAGGAGGACTCTGTAGGAGTCGAGGTCAGCGCCTCCGTCAATCCTCTCAGCGAAGTCTACTCCGACGGAACGACGACTCCGGCCATGGCCGAGAGCAGCAGCAAGGGAATCACCGTATCTCCATCCGTGACCGTGACTCTTCCGAACAACGGAAAGACGACGATTTCGGGTGGAACGAGCATCACTTCGAGGTATTCCGACGGCAAGACGAGCGTCAGCGGTAATGTCGGGGTGTCGCACACCTTCGACTTCACGGGCTACGACGAAGACCATGCCGACGACCTTAACTATACTTCCACGAAGTACTCGACTGAGATGACCTACAGGAAGTCCGAGCTTTCCTTCAGAAAGTCCGTAATCAGCACAATCTCGTCAATCATCTCTCTCGAGAGCTCTCTCGAGCAGAGTGGGTACAGCCTCTCGAAGCAGCAGAAGGCAGTCGACAAGATGAAGACTCTCGGAACATATTCCGAAACCTCGGCTACATACCTCAACGCAGTGAATGTACTCGAGAGCTACAAATCATCCTACGAGGCTCTCGAGGAGCAGTACACGAATCTTCTCACGACATATACGACACTGACGGGTCTCGAATGGGACGGTGTCGACGGCCTGGAGGCTCCGACGCTCACACTCACGACATATGAAAACGGAAACACATCCGTTCTCATCCAGTCCCTCTCTGCAGAGAGCAGCGAGGAGACATACAGGAGAACTCTCTCCACAGTCAATCCGTCGTCCCTCAGCACCGCCCTCAATGCCGACATCTCCTCCTCGAGCGATGTCATGCTCTCGGGAAAGGCTACGTATACCGCTTCCAACTGGAGCGTGTCCGTGACTCCGGGACTCTCGATTTCCTCCTCGGGTTCGACTACGCCGAGCGTCACGATTTCCGGTACATGGAGAAACAAGACGACATCTTCATCGAACAGCGTGAATACTGCCCTCAATGAAGCACAGATGGCTCAGAACAACTACCTTGAGGCACTCTCGTCGTACAACGAGGAGGCATCGTCGTATGCTCTCCAGATTCTTCAGTGGAACAGCAAGAAGTCACAGAAGGAAGCGGAGCTTGAGTACAGGAAGACACTGCTCGACAACGAGCAGAGCCTCTACGACCTCGGACTCACGACCTCCGATTCCCTCGAGGAAGCGAAGATGAACTACGAGCTCTGTCAGAAGGAATGGGATCAGGTGATACTCGAGGGACTCTCTCTCGAGTGTGACCTCGAAATATTCGCTTTATAAAATGTAAAAGGAACGGTTTTATGGATAACAAGGAAGAAATCCTCAGCGAAAGCGAGAGACAGGAAAGGAAACTGAGAGCGGCACAGGCTGCGAGAAAGAGAAAGAAGAGAATCAAGAGCCTGGTGGGCTGGCTTGTCGTCATATTCATCGTGGGCCTCGTACTGGTGTGGTTCCTGAAGATGAAGAAGGAGAGCGAAGCTCAGATCGAAGCACTGCAGAATGCATCCAATAACGTCGAATACACCGTAACGAAGACAAACTACGTCAAGAGCATCGACATCTCCGGAAACGTCGAGGCCTATGACAAGCAGGAAGCCAACTTCCGCACCTCCGGTGCCGTCACTGCCGTCAACGTGAAGGTCGGCGACACCGTCGTGAAGGGACAGACCCTCGCCACCGTCGACGACACATCCGAGCGTGCCGACATGCAGGACATAGAGAACCAGATCGAGGAAGCGAAGATTTCGGGCTCTGTAAAGCAGCTCGAGCTTCTCGAGATGAGGAAGACGAACTACGAGCAGAACCTCGACAACACCATCCTCAAGGCGAACTTCGACGGTATTGTCTCGAAGGTCAGTGTCAGCGAGAACGACTATGTTTCCGCAGGTACGACCGTTGTCACGCTTCTCGATCTCAGCAGACTCAAGACTACGGTTGAAATCGACGAGATCGACATGCAGTACATAGAACTCGGACAGACGGCAACGCTCACATTCGATTCCCTTCCGGGAGTCGAAGTCGAGGCCTATGTCTCGTACATTCCGATGGAGGGAAGATATACCACCAACGGAATCGGAGTCGTTGATGTCGAACTCACGATAGACAATCCCCCCGAGGGACTCAGAACCGGCTTCACCTTCTCGGGAACAATAGATTTCGAGGAGGATGTCGAGATGCTTCTCATTCCGTCGACTGCCGCGTCGAGCGAGAGAGGAGGCAAGACCTACGTCAGCGTGAAGAAGGCCGACGGCACCAGTGAGAAGAGGTACGTAACGGTATCCTATCTCGGAGAAGGCTACAGCCAGGTGCTCTCGGGACTCGAGGAAGGCGAGACCATCGTCTACACACCGTCCTCGGGCGGAGGACTGAGTGACATGATGATCAGCATGATGGGAGGCTATTGATGGACAGCAGGGTAATAGAGCTTGTCAATGTAAGGCGCTACTACCTGGTGGGTGAGTATCTTGTAAAGGCACTCGACGATGTCTCTCTTACAATCAACCGCGGCTCCTTCACTGCAATCATGGGGCCCAGCGGCAGCGGAAAGAGCACGCTCATGAATCTCATCGGTTGCCTCGACACTCCCACGAGCGGCTACATTACAATCGGAGGCGAGCTTACGAACGGAATGTCGGAAAGCGAACTTGCCTTCGTGAGAAACCAGAAGATAGGCTTCGTCTTCCAGCAGTTCAATCTCCTTGGTAAGCTCAACGCTCTCGAGAACGTCATGACGCCGATGGTCTACAGCATGGTGCCCCACAAGGAGAGACGCGAGAGGGCCGAGGCGATGCTCGAGAAGGTCGGTCTCAAGGACAGGATGAAGCATCTTCCCTCAGAGCTCTCGGGCGGCCAGAAGCAGCGTGTCGCAATAGCGAGAGCACTCGTGAACGACCCCGACATTCTTCTTGCCGACGAGCCGACGGGTGCACTCGACAGCAGAACGGGACACGAGGTGATGGGACTCTTCCAGGACCTTAACGAAGAGGGTAGAACGATTGTATTCGTCACGCATGACCGCAAGCTCGGACTTCAGTGTCCGGAGCAGGTCTTCATACAGGACGGAAGGATAGTGGAAAGAGATGTTACTGGAGAACTTTAAGCTTGCCTTCAAAAGCATGATCACGAGCAAGATGAGAACATTTCTCTCCCTTCTCGGAATCGTCATAGGAGTAGGATCCGTTGTCGCCATCATGACTCTCGGCGAGAGCGTCAAGGGCGCAATCAACGGGGAAATGAATCTTTCCGGAATGGACGTGGTGACGGTGATGAATACCGGAAACAACGACATCTTCGACGAGGAATTCGGTTATTCCCTCAAGGAAAGCGTTGCCGGAATAGAGAGCCTGAGCATCTTCACATCGGGAAATGCAACGGTGCGACACCTCGAGGAGACCTCTTCCGTCAGTGTGTACGGTGTGTCGTCGACCTATGCCGACATAGAGAAGCTCGACATAATGGACGGTGAATTCTTCTCTCTCGAGGACAATATGGAGCGCAACCAGGTCGTCGTCATCGGCTACGATGTGGCACAGGACCTCTTCCCCGGCGGAGACGCCCTCGGAAGCTACATTTCCGTCTTCCGTACCCAGGCCAAGACCTACAGGGTAATCGGCATTCTTTCAGACAGCTCCGAATCAACGATGTCGGACACCAACAGCAACATCTACATGCCGTACTACACCTACAGTCAGAACATCCGCAGGCAGTCGAGTGTCTCGACCTACTACTTCAAGGTGGCGGACGGCTACGAGACGACCGATGTCTCGGCGAGTGTGAAGTCGTATCTTTCGAACTACGCATCGTCTTCGGATTACATCGTATCTACAGCGCAGGAGCTTGTGGATATGGCGAACTCCATCATGAGCTACCTCACGACATTCCTTGCCGCGATTGCCGCGATATCTCTCATAGTAGGCGGAATCGGAATCATGAACATAATGCTCGTGACGGTTGTCGAGAGAACGAAGGAGATAGGAATAAGAAAGGCCCTCGGAGCCACTCCGAAGACCATAAGGCACCAGTTCCTCGTGGAGGCTACGGTGCTCTCCGTCAGCGGAGGAGTGCTGGGTATTCTCTTCGGCCTCGTGGTGAGCTACGTTGTCGCTTCGGCGCTCTCGTACTCCCTGACGCTTTCTGCCATGTCGATTGTTCTTTCCATCGGCTTCTCGTGTGCCGTCGGAATCTTCTTCGGCTGGTACCCCGCAGCGAAGGCCGCGGCCCTCGACCCGATTCAGGCTCTCTCCTACGAGTGATACCTGCTTATAACGGACGGAAACTCCCTGCGAAGGGAGTTTTTCCGTGTCGCATCCTCGTGAATCTTATCGGATTGCTCCGTAATTAAATCATGATTTGTTAAATTATGATTTGATAAATCGTGATTTGACAAAATGCGGAGAAGATATCTGCGGATATCGAGCCGGATGGATTTCCCGGGCATCTTTCCGTACTTCAATATCATCATGGGATATTGATTATCGCATATCAGGTTAGTAGAATCTAACCTTGTTGATTACATGGAGGTGGAATCAAATGAAAAAGG
>CAVFVX010000124.1:0-7322 GCA_963626075.1 Acutalibacteraceae bacterium | reverse complement strand
ATTACTAGCCGTAACACAGGATATCATGAATCATCCCGTGTAAACACCGTCCCGGAAGTGCTTCTTGAAGACTTCATATCTCATATCGAGGGCAATGTCTGCTTTTCTTATGTCAAGCCTGCCGTTTTCCACTTCGTCATAGGCTCTTACATCATGCGCAAAATCCCTCAGCATTACCACTCTCCGTCCCTTCAGGCCCAGAACCGAAAGCTTTACATCAAATGGAAACATGTCAGGACGGGAGTAGACTCCGTTCTTCCTTACACCTCCCTTTATGGAAGAGAAAAGTTTCTCGATATATTCCTTTTCGCATCTGATGACTATGCCGTACTCTTCACCGCTACTGTATATTTCCTCCTTGTTTATGATATCCGTATCGTCAGGAGACAGGACATTCGATTCAAGAGAATATGAACCTTTATCGTAGAGACAGAAGGCCATGTCGGGACTAATAGGAAGTATGATAATCGTCCCCTTCAGCAAATACGAATTAATATAGTACGGAACTGTCTTTATTTCCTTTCCAAGAAAGGGATTGGAAACAATAACAGGATTACCGCCGAGCACGAACGACTTTGACGGAGGAGCCTTCAGCAGAACCGGTTCAAGATCATATAGAGTGAATTCGTCAAGAAGTATCTCCTTCAGCATGGACGACACGTATGTTGAATGAAGTGCCGTCTGCATTGTTTTCAGCTTTTTTCCGCTGTACTGCGAAAGATCAAACTGCATCTGCATTTCCTCCGAGGCGGAAATCAGATTATTCTGATAGACAGGATTACACAGATAGAGGAAGAGAAGCATGCTTCTAATCAGGGATCGGCCGGCCCTGAGATTTACAAAGTTCTCTGTGTATAAATCCTTGGAATATGAAGTGAAGTTGCCTTCAAGATAAGAAATTGCAGATATCTCGTACTGTCTCATTCCCGTGAGAGGTTCTGTATAAAGAGATGCAATTGTTCTCTCCTTCTTTTCTTCTTTTGTGACGGGGTTGTACCAGTCTACATGACTCTTGTCTTCAGACCATCGTCTGATGACTACTTGTGGGACATTGTGTTTACTGAATCCTGCTGCCATACAAGGTGTTTCCTTCTGTCGACACTCGTCTTTATCAATCAGAGAAATGCCGTATCTGTACTCATCATATAATGAGGCTAGGTTGTTAGAAAGAGAAAAAGTATGGTTCTTCCAGAAAACATAAATCTTCAGTCTTAGGGAGCAAATGGCATTCCGGAGTGGATTACAGTCAGAAATGCCAGAGGCGTAACAGAGAAACTGCTTTCGAAAAGAACCATGATTCTTCTGCCGACAAAGCGCATTCGGCCCGTCAAGCTGAAAATATGAGCATCAGCCTTCCCTGACTCCGGCCCCGCTGATAACTCCGTTGCTGACGTTTATCTGCACCGGTATGGAATCCCTCAGGCTCTCCACGTGAGATATTATCCCTATGGTCTTCCCCTCCTCCCTGATTCTGAGGAGAGCATCCGTTGCCCTTTCAAGATATTCGGGATCGAGGGTTCCGAAACCTTCGTCGAGGAAGAAGGACTCTATCGAGAGGGACGCGGAGTTCATGCTGCTGAGCCCCAGGGCGAGAGCAAGGCTTGTTATGAAGGTCTCACCTCCCGAGAGGCCGTCAGCGGGACGCTCCTCGTTATTGTTGTCGAGGTCGATGACATTGAAGCACAGTTCGTTCTTCCCGTCGGCCTTGAGGATGTATCTGTCAGAGAAGTCTTTGAGGCGTACGTTCGCAGCCTTTATGAGCTCGCGGAACGTGAACCCCTGGGCATACTTCATGAGCTTCTTTCCGTCTGCAGAGCCGGCAATGACATTGAGGTCGGCCCAGATGGAATACTCCTCTCTTGCCTTCTCGAGTTCGGCCTGTTTCTTCTCCACACGGCCCCGCTCCCTCTCGTCGTTTCTGAGTCTTTCCGTGATGGAGCCGACATCAGTTGTCGCTTTCTCGAGTGCTGACTCATTCTCCGCAAGAAGTGTATTGATGTCTTCCGTTTCGAAATAAGGATTATCTTCCTCCCTGAGGACGGAGATTCTGTCGGCGCTGTTCTTCCTCAGTGCCTCGTTTTCTCTGAGGGCTATCTCCTTCTTCGAGAGAGCAGATGCTGAATCATCAAGGGCCTTTCTGAGAGATGAGAGCTTTCTTTCGAGCGCCGTTCTTTCGTCGGCAGTGCTCCCGGAGAAACGGGCATTGCGCTCATTGACGTTTTCCCGGTACTCTTCGACGCCTTTACTGTAGTTTTCCGCACGTACTCTGTACTCTTCTTCAGCTTCCCCGAGAGAGACTCTGAGCCTGTTCACGGCTTCGCTCAATGCTGCCTTCTCCGTCGAGAGTTTCTCCTTCTCTTCCTTCATTCCCTTATATGCTGTACTTCTCTTCCTGAGTACTGCTACATCTTCAGTATTGAAGGGAGCAAAGGCAGCCTTGAGTTTCGATGAAATATCTTCCGCCTCTGCGGTATTCTTCTCAATCCCGCTCTGGAGTCTTGTATCTGTTTCGAGGAGGGAGGAGAGAGTCTGCCGCAGTGCTCCGAGAGAGCTCTCCGCCTTCTCGCACTCAAGTCTGTCCTTCGCATCCTTTTCCTGAAGCTTTCCCGTTCTTTCTTCATTGAGAGAGTATGCCTTCTGCAGGTTCTGCACCTCCCTTATCTTATCTGCAAGGACGGTCTTCTCCCTTTCGTGGGCGGCGAGGAAGTCGGGAGTGACATACGGGTGATGCACCGAGCCGCAGAGAGGACATGGGCTGTTCTCTTCGAGCTTACCTCTTTCCCCTGCAAGATTGTCGATATTCCCGATCCGTGTGCTCTCGCTTCTTAGCGACAGGAGTTCGTTCTGGAGGTCTTCCGGAACTTTTCCGGCGAGAATCTGCACTCTTTCCTCTTCGAGGGATTTGAAAGAGACTGAGTTCTTTTCGAGTTCCTTTCCGAGGCTCACTGCGTTCTCCTCACCCTTTTCAATGAGAGCCTTCTGTTTTGTTATCCTGCTGCTGTTGTCGGCTTTTTCCTTCCCGAGTCTTTCACTTTCCCTTTTCAGGGCATCCCGTCTCCCGATGTAAACCATGGACGCAGAGAGAACGCCGTCGATTGTCTCGTCGACGCTGTGCTCTTCAAGATACTTTTCTGCCGTCTCAAGGGATGAAGACGCCTCCTCGAGACTCTTTTCATTCTTCTCCTTTTCCCTGCGTTTTGTGTCTGTATCCTTCTGCCTTGTCGCGAGTTCCTTCCTTTCGTTTTCCAGGGAGTTCCTCTTCTCTCCGTTCTTCGTGTCAACGATGTCGATTTCCCTCAGGAATTCCTCTCTCTTTCTCTTTTCCTCTTCGAAGTCCAGAAGAGCCTTCTCGTACTTCTGCTTCTCCTCGTCTGAGAGGGAAAGCTCTTTCCGGAGAGACGCGATGAGAGCATCAAGATCGGCAATCTTTTCTGCCAGTTCACGGTACTCGAGGGCGTTCTTCAACAGTCCCGCTTCCTTCCTGAGCTCTGTCTTCTTCTCCTCGAGAGACGAGATTTCAGCCTTGAGAGCTTCCACCTCCTCACCCGTAAGCAGGACGATGCCTTCTATCTCTTCCTCTCTTCTCTCCACGTCGTTTTTCTTCTTTCCGCAGATTTCATATATCTTCATGGAGATGAGGGAGTACTTTTCCGTTCCCGTGATCTTCTCGAGTATTCTCGACTTCTCGTTGCCGTTCGCCTTCATGAAGGCTGCGAAGTTGCCCTGACCGAGAATGACGGTACGGGAGAAACGCTCCCAGTCGAGGCCGGTGATTTCCTCTACGGCCTTTTCCCATTCGGTCTTCTTCGTCGTAATGACCGTTCCGTCATCGGGAGAAGAGAGCTCCACCTGTACAGGCTGCAGTCCCTCTCCTCTCTTTTTCTTCTTCTGCGACCAGGAGGATTTGTATCTTCTGCCATTCCCGGTGAAGATGACGGTGGATGAACACTTGTCTGAATCCCTGTTCATTACATCGTTCACTTTATCGGAGATGCTCCTGAAGCGGGCGGTCCTTCCGTAGAGGGCAAGGGAAACGGCATCGAGAATCGTCGTCTTGCCGCTTCCGGTGTTTCCCGTTATGAGGAAAATCCCCTCACTCTCTATCTCCCTGTCCGTGAAGTCTATCTCGTGCCTGCCTTTGAGGTTGTTTATGTTCTCGAATATGACCTTCTCAATTCTCATCGCCGTCTCCTCCGTCTATCCTCCTCAGCACTTCCCTGAAGAGGGAAAGCATCTTCTCCTTCCTTTCTCCGGAATAATGTTCCCCCTCGAGGAGTGCGTCGAAGACGTCCTCCTCCGTCATGGAAGAGAGTTCCCTCACCGACCCGCTCTCCTCTCTCAGTCTCTCCCCTTCGGCAGTGTTCCTGCTGATGAGGACCTCGAGTTCCGAGCCGGAGAGTATCTCGTCAGCTTCCTCCCTGATGGTTGCCGACCCCTCTGACGATGTAAGGAGAATGGAAACCCATCCCTTTCTCTTCTCGTCCCTGAGTCTTCTGACTTCCTTCTTTACAGTGTCGGCGTCTCCCCTGACTGTGATGAGTTCCCTCTCTACCGGAACTTCGACTGTCTCGACTGTGGTCTCTTCGCCGTATGAGCAGTCTGCGATTACGACGCTCTTGGTGTACTTCGCCTCGTCGAAGGTCATGGCTATCGGGGACCCCGAATAGCGGATTGTACCTTTGCCGTTGAGCTTCTGGGGCTTATGGATGTGCCCCAGGGCGACGTAGCTGAGGCCGCTGTCGAATATGCCTGTGTCCACAGTGCCGAGTCCTCCGAGATAGAGCTCCTTGTTCTTCTCGCCGTCAGACGAGGCGGAAGCAACGGAAAGGTGTCCCGTCGCGATTACGGGAAGACGGAGATTGAGAGCTTCCGCTTTCTCGTACATGTCACGGTAGAGGGATGCGATTGCCGCCTTCAGTCTGTCCTGTCCCTCCTCTATCGTCTCGCTGAGCTGAGCGCGCCTTATCTCGCTGTCACGCGGGAAAGGTATCGGAAGGATTATCCCCCTGTCTTCGAGAACCAGGGGTTCGAGGTTCACCACCGAGCTGTACACGTGGATATTGAGCCTCCTGAGGACTGCCGCCGATGCGCTCAGCATTGTCGGGGAATCGTGATTCCCGGCGATGACGACGACATCCCGGCAGCAGGTGTCGCCGAGGGATGAAAGAAAATCGTAGTACATGTTCTGGGCTTCGTTGCTCGGAACGGCAGTGTCGTAGATGTCTCCCGATATGATGAGAGTGTCCACAGAACGGGTATTGATGGTATCTCTCAGAAAGGTAAGGAATGCTGCCATCTCGTCTCGCCGGGATCTCTCGGAGAGCGTTATCCCGAGGTGCCAGTCTGATGTATGAAGTAGTCTCATATCTGTCTCCTCACATTAATGTAGCTCAAAAGGAAACGGAAAATGCAGATTTTCTTCGATTATTTTTCTGTCACTCCGGAAATCGCAGATAATAGCAGTCGTTTCCCTCCATTGTCTCCGTCTTTCTGAAGCCGTGCCTGAGATAGAAGCGTTCCGCTTTTGTGTTATCCTTATGGCATCCCAGGGCAATGGGCCGCCTCCCGTAGTCACGGTAGACAAGCTCTATTGTCCTTTCGAGTATCTCCCCGCCGATTCCGCGGCCGCGGTATTTCCTGTCGACTACGAATCCCATCAGACGGTAGAAAGGCTCCTTACTCATCTCGGGCGGATCCGTCGGCCATGGAAGTGCCTCTCCCAGAAGAATGAGGGCGACAGGCTTCCCGTGACACTTCACGACAAAGGCATGCCCCGTACAGTGGTGCGTCACGCCGTAATCGGTGATATCCATTATGGTTGAAGCCGTATCGACAAAGGACTCGGGGATGTCATCCCGCTCGATACTGCAGGCATCGGGATAATTCCCGTGGGTCAGTTCCTCGAATTCCAGATCCATCATTGCGTCGCACCTTTCCCGGGGCTCATTCTGCGACAGAGCTCCGGAGAGTTCAAGAAGAAAAAGCTCACAGCTCCTCCTCAAGACGCTAATAGTCAAAATTGTGATATGAATCACACAGCCTCAACAGTGGTAGATTGAATACCGGAGGCTGAATAACGATATGATTCTTCACGTACTTGCCGAGGCAGACCGCTGCTTCCAGTGCAAAAAACCGATGTGCCAGCTCAACGGCTGCCCCATTCACACACCCATTCCGCAGATGGTGCATCTTCTCAAGGAAGGAAAGCTCAGAGATGCGGGCAACATGCTCTTTGCAAACAATCCCCTCTCCGTCGTATGCTCGCTTGTTTGCAACCACCAGGCTCAGTGCGAAGGCCACTGCATACAGGGAAAGAAGGGACAGCCCGTCCACATCTCGTCAATCGAGAACTACATTTCCGACACATGCCTTGACCAGATAAAGATAGACATCCCCGAGTGGAACGGAAAGAGAATGGCCGTAATCGGTGCCGGCCCCGCGGGAATCACGGTCGCAATCGAGATGGCCAAGAAAGGATACAAGGTTACCATCTTCGACGCCAAGGACAAAATCGGGGGAATCATGCAGTACGGCATCCCCGACTTCAGACTTCCCAAATCCATTCTCTCCAGGTACAGTACCCTCCTGAGATCCATCGGAATCAACATAAGGCCCAATACGACAATCGGCGGCGCCCTCGAGATAAAGGACCTCTTCCGCGACGGCTACAGGGCCATCTTCATCGGAACCGGTGTATGGAGACCGAAGAAGCTCGGAATAAAGGGTGAAAGCCTGGGTAACGTCCACTTCGCGATAGACTTCCTCGCAAACCCCGATGCCTACCACCTCGGGGACAACGTCGCAATCATCGGCGTGGGCAATACGGCTATGGATGTCGCCCGGACACTACTCAGAAAGGGAACGAGACACGTCACGCTCATTGCACGCCGCAACAAGATCGACGCCAGCGAGGAAGAGGCGGAGTATGCAAGACTCGACGGAGCCGAGTTTCTCTTCGCACGTAGAACGGTGGAGATTACGGACGACGGCCCGGTTCTCGACGAGAACATCCTCGACGAAGAGGGAAACATCACGGGTGAGAAGAACGAGCCCGAACTCTTCAGGGCAGATTCGACAATCATCGCCGTAAGCCAGGGCCCGAAATCGAAGCTCGTCAACACGACAAGGAATCTCCAGGCATCAAAGAACGGACTCCTCTTGACGAACGAGAACGGAGAGACCACATGTCCCGGTGTCTTCGCTGCCGGTGACGTCGTACTCGGCGCAAAGACCGTCGTACAAGCCGTTGCCTACTCGAAGAACGCAGCCGCCGCAATCGACAGCTACATACAGAGCCTCCCCGAGGATTACGTATCTCCGCT
>CAVFVX010000123.1:0-7420 GCA_963626075.1 Acutalibacteraceae bacterium | reverse complement strand
TTTCCGAATTCTGTCGGATGATTAGTAAGAATCTTGTCGGATATTTGCTCCTAATTCTGTCGGCTATCATGTCCGAATCTTGTCGGATTTTCTTCTTCGTGTTATACCGTATCCATGGATAAGTACTTACCGCGTATAATCGACAGCAAACTTGACTCCTGTCTCGAGTCATTCGGAGCAGTCAGTGTCGTCGGCCCCAAGTGGGTCGGGAAGACAAGAACCTGTCTTGAACATGCCGCATCCTCCTTCTCCTTCACGAGAAAGCAGGGAGAGCCGGATCCGCTAGAGCTTGCAAGGCTGGATTCCCGCTATGTCTTCCAGGGAGAGAAACCCCACCTCATCGACGAGTGGCAGATCATGCCGGAAGTCTGGGATATGGTCCGGAGCGACGTGGACGACAGCGGAAATAAAGGACTCTATCTTCTCACGGGTTCCAACATTCCTCCGAAGCTGAAGAAGGGAAATGTCATCCGCCACAGCGGCATCGGAAGAATCGCGAAGCTGAGGATGCATACGATGACCCTCTATGAAACAGAAGATTCCTCGGGAGAGGTATCTCTGGCGTCTCTCTTCGAAAACGAGCCCGTCTACGGCACGATAAGAAACATATCACTTGCAGAAATAATTCACTTCATAGTCCGTGGAGGCTGGCCCGCGAACATCGGCGCAGGTAATCCCTCGGCCGTTCCCTCGTCATATATCGACGGTCTCATCGAGGAACAGCTTGACGAGCTTGCCGGAATAAGAGTCGACAAGATGAAGTTCAGGCGTCTTCTCAAATCCCTGGCACGAAACGAAAGCACAGTCTGTTCCGTAAGGACACTGAGAAACGACACAGCCGAAGCCGGAAGCATGCTCGATGACGAAACGATAACAACCTATCTCAACGTGCTGAACGACCTCTATCTTCTGGACGACCAGGAAGGCTTCTCCCCCGACTTCAGATCAAGAATGCGCTTCAAGACGGGAGCGAAGCGGCATCTTGCAGACCCGTCCCTGGCTGCCGCCGCAGTTGGAGCAAACGAGACAAATCTGACAAAGGACCTGCGCTACCTCGGCTTCCTCTTCGAAAGCCTCGCAGAGCATGATCTGAAGATATACATCGAAGCCCTCGGAGGAACACTCTCACATTATCAGGACTACAGCAACAGCGAAGTCGATGCAGTGGTTACGCTTCCGGACGGGAGATTCGGGTTCATTGAAATCAAGCTCGGCTACGAGGGTGTCGTCGACGGCGCCGCCGCATCTCTCATAAAGACTGCGGGAAGACTGGAGAAGCAGCCTTCGTTCCTCGCTGTCGTATCGGGAATGGCGAATGCACCGTACAGAAGAAAGGACGGCGTCTACGTAATTCCGCTTACCTCTCTCAGACCTTGAACTTCAGAAGAGCTTCATGACCTCATAGATCACTACAGGAATGAACGGAGCGAGGACGTAGTTCGCAATCTTTATGTGCGTGATATTCAGCAGATTCAGGCCGATGGCAGCCACAAGGAGTGAGCCGACCTCGGACATCTGGGCGATGGTCGTATCGTTCACGAGGGAGGCAACCCATCCCGAGCAGAGCGTAAGGAGCGCCTCGTAGAGAAAGCATGCAACTCCCGCAAGTGCGCAGCCCATTCCCTTCGTCGTTGCCATCAGGAATACGATGAAGATATCGATGAATGCCTTTGCAAGATATGTGTCGTACGTACCCTTCGTTCCGCTTTCGATTGCACCGACTATGGCCATGGCTCCGACACATACGAAAAGCGATGCAGATACGAATCCCTCTGCAAAGCTTCCCTCTCCCGCTCCGATCTTCTTCTGGACGAATTCGCCGAAACGTGTGAACTTACCGTCGAAGTCGAGAAGCTCTCCGATGAGGAGGCCGATGACGACGGATGCGGTCAGGATGAGGAGATTGGTATCTGACGAGAAACCCGAGATACCGGAATAGAGAACACAGAGACCGAGGGCTGTCATAAGGGCATCCTTGAGCTTCTCAGGAATTCCCTTCTTGATGAGAGCACCGAGTATTCCCGCGACTACTATACCTATTCCGTTGACTGCAACACCGACAAATGTCATATATGCCTCTCCTGGGAAGTGAATATATTACTTCTGTTCAAGTTGGAGAAGAGAAAGACAAGGGAAACGCGAATCCTGCGTAGGAGTTGCTTCAGAGTAAACCTCTGTAATGAGCCGGAACAAGACGGGAATCCGGCATCAGAAACAGGATTTTCCGAGCAGCATAATGTGTTTATTTCTTCTGTATGGCAGAATATAATCAGCATGCTTATCACAGATAAACAGAATTCCGCCCCGCGCGCTTCTTTCCCTGTGCAGGATAGTGCTACAGCTTGCGGAGGGCTTTCAAGACACGATTTCATTCTCGGATAAGCCTTGCCGCACCAATGACGGTAATTCTTGCTTAAGACAAGAATTATTGACGATTTCAATCCCGCTTTTTCATTCGGCAGAATTCGTCATGTGCGGAAATCTTCAGGAGAAAAACGCCTGCGAATGTCTCCTAACTTCTGATTGTGTCGAAAGTTAAGTGGCTTCAGAATTTCTGAAATTTGTTCTCTTGAATTTTCTCCGCGCGCAGACTGCAGCACGAGGAGACATTATCTCTGGGAGACATGAAGACTTTCGGAGAAGAAGGAGCCTTATTCCACGATAACTCCTCCAGTTATCTTGAATTAGACACATTACGAATCCGAAAAATCTGTTCTCTTTACTTCCATCCTCCTCAGAGCCGGATCCACATCGGATATTATCTCCGGAAGAAGCGAAGACTTTCGGAGAAGAAAGCGTCCGTTTTCACGATAACTCTTTCAATCGTCGTGAATTAGACATATTGCGAATCCGGATAATTTGTTCTCTTTACTCTGCTGTTATCTTTCTGAAGGAACGTATCGAGAGGAAGACCATGAAGAGCCATATGGCTGCACTCGTGTATATCATGAGCGTGTGCATATCGTCATCAATGCCGCCGTTAGCCGCAATCATGGCGTTCTGAAGAGTCAGAACGGAGAGGAGCGCATCGAGGAAGTTGACGGTTCTGAGGGTTTTCAGAGTCCGGCTCCCGCTTCGCCCGGCTCTTACGAGATTCATCACCGCCACGGTCACGCGGTACGTCGTGTAGACTGCCATCGCTATGGCCGGTATGAGGCCGCAGGAATACGTACGGCCGCCTCTTATCATGACGATTATCGGCACAATGAGTGAGATATTCATGAAGAGGAGGAGGATGTGGGTGAGAGTATACACTCCCATCCTCACCTTCTCTTCCGCCTTCCTCCTTTCCGTCACGACAAGGATTGTCCTTATGGCGAAAAGAACGAAATAGTAGACACTGATTGAGCCGTGCCAGAGAGAGGAGGAGACGACTCCGAGGACGACATGTAAGAAAGTGAAGAAGAGATTGAGGAGAGCGGAGAAAAACGAAAACAGTGTCGTCTTTCTTCTGTAGTCTCCGTTGATCTCAGTCATAAGAGAGGAAATCTTCTCTTTCATGTATCCACCCCGCAGTACATGTATCCTACAGGATGTTTGTTTCCGTTTTGTTTACGAGCACAATATGCTTATCATATTAAGATACCGGAAGATAAACAGCATATATTACTCCCCGGGACTCCTCAGGAGCGTGAACTCGTTCTTTCTGAAGTCTATGAGTCCCTCCCGTCTCATACGACCGAGCTCCTTGCTCAGCGCCGTTCTCTCAACGTTGAGATAATCCGCCATCGACTGTCTGTCGAAGGGAATACGGAACGTGCGGCTCCCCGAGCGCGTGTACATGGCCGTAAGGTACATGAGGATTCTTGCTCTTATGCCCTTCGGGGAAGTGCAGAAGATGCGCTCCGAGAGCGTCATGTTCTTACCCGCCGTCACTCTTACGAGGTTAGTGAGAAGTGTCGTGTACCACACCCTTCCCCTGTTGGACTCATCGAGAAGCCTCCTTGTATTTATGAAGAGGATCACACTCTTCTCGTCGGCGATGACGTCGACCATCATCGGCGACGATGTGAGGGCGTAGGACTCGGCAAACACACGCCCCTGTCCCACCTTCGAGAGAATGCTTCTTCCTCCCCAGGGATCGATGTTCTCGATGAGGATGCTTCCCGACTGCACGATTCCCATCTCATCCGTCATCTCTCCCGAGTGCAGAACGACTTCGTCCTTCTCGAAGGAACGTGTCCTTAGTGCCCCGATACGGGAGAATTCCTCGAGAGCGTTTTCATCTATACCTCTGAAAATCGGTGAAGCTATTACCATAATCTTCCTCTTTTGTGGTTTTAACCACGTTTTCTCACCTCGGATTATTGTACTCTTTCAGTGTAAGAACAAGAGGCGACCCCACAGGAGGAAAGGAATGAAAAGAAGAATCATCAACATCGACGAAGAGAAATGCACAGGCTGCGGCCTCTGCGCAAACGCATGTCACGAGGGCGCAATCGCCATCGTCGACGGCAAGGCGAAATTAATGAGAGACGACTACTGCGACGGTATGGGAGACTGTCTTCCTTCCTGTCCGACTGGAGCCATCACCTTCACCGAGAAGGATACTCTCGCCTACGACGAGAAGGCTGTCGAGGAGAACAGGAAGAGGAAGGCTCAGGAAGGTAACGCACAACCCCACTTCTCCGGATGTCCCGGAACGCAGATGCACTCCTTCAGAAGAGACGAAGGCAGAGCGGAAGCTGCAGCACCCCGGAAGAGGGAAAGCCAGCTCCGGCAGTGGCCCTGCCAGATCAAGCTCGTCCCCGTGAAGGCACCGTACTTCAGCGGAGCAAAGCTTCTCATCGCTGCCGACTGCACAGCTTACGCCTACGCATCCATCCACGAGGATTTCATGAAGGGCAGAGTGACCATCATCGGATGCCCCAAGCTCGACAGCGTCGACTACAGCGAGAAACTCGAGGCTATAATCAGGGAAAACGACATAAAGTCCGTTACGGTACTGAGAATGGAGGTTCCCTGCTGCGGAGGACTCGAGAATGCAGCTCAGACTGCACTACAGAGAAGCGGCAGGTTCCTGCCATGGAGGGTGGTGACATTCTCCTTGGACGGTAAGATACTTGAGGACTGAGGAATGAATATGGGAGAAGTGTTTTCACTTGCAGGAGAGAATCCCGCAATAGAGGGCCTCACGATTTCGAAGAGGCTGAGGGATGATAACTCCCAGTATATCTTCTCCCTGGCTGCGGGAACGGACATATCGGGAGAAGCATACGGAGTGGAGAAGCTCGAGATAGTACTCGAGGGTAAGGCGGAATTCCATACGTCCTCCTCCGCTCTCAGCGTAAAAGCCGGAGATATTCTCATCACCCCTGTCGGCGTTCCCGTCGGAACAGGAGCCCTGGACGATACGGTATACATAGAGATAGAACTCGGGAGGAACACAATGGTCAACGAAAAGGTAAAGGCAGGCGAGGTATTCGCACTTAAGGAACTGGTTCCCTACAGAAAGGACAGCATCATCAATCTCGATGTCGTGCACAACACGAAGATGAAGTTCGTAGTCATGGCTTTCGACGGCGGCACGGCTCTCAGCGAGCACGCAGCTCCCGGAGATGCAGTAATCTTCGCTCTCGAGGGCGAGGGAATCATCGGGTACGAGGGAAAGGAGTACACGATAAAGGAAGGCGGGAACTTCCGTTTCGAGAAGGGCGGCAAGCACTACGTCAAGGCTGACAGACCCTTCAAGATGGCCCTCCTGCTGTCATTCGAGTAATAGACTGTAACCTGACAGAAAAAGAATGGTTTATCATCCGGAAGCGGAAGTTTCCGGATGGATTCTTATTACGAAAAAGAGAAGGACAGACACAATGGAAGACGAATGGATGCAGTACAGTAGTTCATTTGAGACCATAGACCTGAGAGAGATAGAGGGCCATTTCTTCTCACGCTTCTACCCGAAGGCGGAAGAGCTCAACAAAGGCGAGGGGCTGCACGTAATACAGAGCTTCGAACCCCTTCCCCTCTATGATACGATGCAGAAGCTCGGCTATCTGAGGCACACCGAGATGAGGGCCGACGGCGCATATGACATCTACTTCTACAGAACGGAAGTCAGAGAGTAATACACACAGCAGAGCTGACGGGAGACCGTCAGCTTTTTTCTTTTACAGGGAACTATGCTATCATCAGGGAATGAAGGAAAAGGAAGAAGCGTTCATCTTCAGGGATGACCTCCACATAGAGAGCACTCTCGAGAATGATGATGAAGCATCGCTGAGACAGGGGATTGAGGAAACCGACAGGGAGATTCAGAGCCTCAAGGCGGAGATATACGAACTCTCGCAGCACCTCGCCGAAAAGGAAAAGAGAAAGGCGTCACTCTCCGAAAACCTTGAGAAGTTCGTATCTCCCAAGGTTGAGATAAAGCTTCTTCCTCCCCGGATCCAGCCGGGAGCATCCACAGAGGAAAGAGTCGCACTCGCCTTCTCCCTCTTCCACGGCAGACGGGATGCATATGCCGCAAGATATGTAAGAAAAGATGACGGCTCCGTCGGCTACTCACCCGTCTGCATGAACAGATTCAGAGAGGGGTGTCTTCTTAAACTTCCGAAAGACGAAAGAAAGAACAGGACATGCCTCGACTGCGAAGAACGAAAACTCGAAACACTCACCCCGGAGATATACTACAACCGCAACATCAGAAATACGAATCCGAAGGGAGCGGATGCCGTCGGAATATATGCAATGCTTCCGGGGAACGTCTGCAGGTTCCTCGCGATAGACCTCGACGAGAACACATGGCAGCACGATGCCCTCGAGATAGCAGATATTGCACGGAGAGACGGCTTCCAGATGGCAGTAGAACGCTCGTTCAGCGGGAACGGTGCCCATCTCTGGCTCTTCTTCAGTGATGACGTTCCTGCAGCGAAAGCGAGAGAACTCGCGTTCTCCTTCATAGACAAGGCCTGCGAAAGGTCGAAGACGGTATCACTGAAATCATACGACAGGATATTCCCGACACAGGATGCGGTGACAGACGGAGGACTGGGAAACCTCATTCTCATGCCGCTTGTAAGAGCCGCAGCACTCAGAGATGAAAATCCAGGGACGGTATTCGTTGACAACAGCTTCAGAAAGTACCCCGACCAGATAAGCTTTCTCTCCTCCCTTCCCCTCTACTCCAGAAGAGATGTGGAGACCTACCTCGTGTCTCCTCAGAGCTCATCTTCGTCATCATTCCGCCTCATGCCGTTCGGCGACGAGGACGCCGACGTTCTCTGGCGCAACAGACTGCCTTCCGTTTCGGCGAAGGACCTCCTGACGAAAGAGCTCCCCGTATATCTTTCAGCGGGACTCAGCATTCCGAAAGCCGCTCTCAGTGCAAGACTGGAGAACGGACTCAAGCGTCTTGCATGCTTCACGAACCCCGAATACTTCATCCAGAAGAAGAGAAACAATGGCTATATTCCGGAGG
>CAVFVX010000122.1:0-7784 GCA_963626075.1 Acutalibacteraceae bacterium | reverse complement strand
CGGAGAGGTTAACCGCAATACCTTCTATGCGCATTACTCCGACGTTTTCGCTCTTTTCGACGATGTGAAGGAAGTCTATTACGTCTACTTCATCGGAGAGATAGAGAAGATGAAGACGGGCGGCGAAAACACGCAGCGCATCATCACGTATTTCCTTCAGTCGCTTGAAACGAACAGAAAGCTCTTTGCTTCTCTCTTTGCCGACAGGATGGGACTCGGGTACCTCAAGCAGGTAGTTGAACACTGTCTCAGCGATGCTTTGAAGGCCATCAACGTCAACACGCAGCTCGTGACGACAAGGGATTTCTACCTCTTCATCATCGGCGGAGTGACAAACCTCATCGAGGAATGGCTCAATGACGAGAACTACATCGATCCCAAGGACATGGGAGCCAAGGTAAGCTTCTTCATCTACAACATAAAGACGAACTATGTCTGATAAAGAGGGGACCGCACGGTCCCCTGAATACTAGCTGTTGAGATCTCTCAGCTGACGGCGCTGGTCGATTCTGGCGTCTCGTTCCTTTATCGCCTCCTTCTTGTCGTGGGTGTTCTTACCGCGGGCAAGGGCGATTTTCATCTTCACGAGATTACCCTTCAGATATATTTCGAGCGGGACAATCGTAAGCCCCTTCTCGTTGACCTTTCTCGTGAACTTCTTGATTTCCATCTTGTGGGCAAGAAGCTGACGTTTTCTGTCGCTCTGATGATTGAAGATGTTGCCGTGAGTGTATGGCTGGATTAAAAAGCCGATTAATGTCAGTGTTCCGTCCTTTGCGGTGATGTAGCTGTCGCTGAAGGAGCAGCGGCCTTCCCTGACGGACTTGACCTCGGTTCCCACCAGTGCGATTCCGCACTCGAGTTCCTCAATCATCTCGTAATTGAAATATGCCTTCTTGTTCTTCTGAATAAGCTTGAAATTCTTTTCGTCACTCATGTTTCACCAGCCTGAATCCGTTGAATTCCGAACATGTATCCCTGTATGAGAATCCTACGGTAGATATCTCAATCTCGTCGGCGCTGTTGACGTTCGAGCCTCCGAGTACAACGACGCCGTCATAGGGGAAGAGAGACTCGAGTCTTTCCACTGTCTCCGTGCTTACGAGTCTCGAGAGGGGAATGTAGACAGTGGAAGTCATATCCCAGAGCTGCCCCATAAGGCCTGTCGGGGTATCTGAATTGTTCTCGACGAAGACGAGGGACGTCACGTAGTCCTTCTCCGATGCCGAGAGTGCGGCTACAGTCCACTCGGCCTCAGTCGGGAGCGAATACTCGACTCCGTCCTTTTCGCTTCTCCAGGAGCAGTATGCATCGGCCGCATACCAGCTTATGTATCTGATCGGCCTCGAGGAGCGCGAGGAGAGCGTGATGTTCTTAAGATAGTTCGAGTCGACAAGGCCCTCGGCAACGAGGTTATCCCTGTTGTCAGCCGACCACTCGGGATTCTCCTCGACGAACTTCGCGTATTCGTTCTCTGTAATCATGTTCACTCCCATCGAAAACGAGTCGTATGAAAGAGTCCGGGGAAGCGAGTCGCTATCCGGGTACGAGGGGGATGTCGTTTCTCCGAGCGTGACTGTGCCTGCGGAGTATGAGGAGAATGAACCGTCTCTCTTTACCTTGATTTCAGACGTCTCGTCATTCTTAACGATTTCTGATGTATCATTACTTCCGTAAAGTAAGATGATGTATTCTTCGACCGTTCTGCTTTCGTCTGTTTCGTATGTTATGCCGTTTTCGTCATACACGGCCTTTGCTCTGAGGTAATCCTGATACATTTCATCCGAAGTCACATGAAGAAGGCTGTAGAGCCATATGTCCCTGACATCGTCTATTCCCATCACCACTGCAGTGCGGGCAAACGTGTAGAGCATGTCGGAGTACACCGCTTCGTCGGTGTATTCGGTGATGAGCGAACGCGACGCAACTTCCTCAGCCGCCGTCTCTACTGCCTTCTCTCTGACTTCATCTGTGTAGGTGAGGGACGGCGTTATTACAGTCACGGGATTGTAGAAGACGGTGAAGAAGTAGTGTCTCCTGACTTCCTTCGTCTCCTCTCCGATCACGATTCCTTCATACGTATACTTATATGTGTGTGTTCCGCTTGTCGTCTCGAGTACGCTGTCGTAGCCGTTACCGAGGTATTTACCGTCCTCATATACTCCGAGAACCGGAAGATCGGTGGAGAAGGAGACATAGGCCTTGCTGCTCACGAGTCCCGGAAGGAGACACAGGAGGAAGAAGATAAGAAGTATGAATAAAAGAAGCAGAAGGAGTATGTAGTAGGCGGGCCTCAGTCCGTGCCAGGGTTTCAGTACAACCGGTTCCACTTCCGGATATTGCGGTTTTTTGAACATAGCATAAAGGTAAACATCAAATCTTCTCTTGTCAATTCACGATAAGAAGTGCTAACTTTGACACCATGGAAAGATTCCTGTGCTGGGTGGAGGATACCACCTCAAGAAAGCTCACGAAACGCAAGGCCAGAAAGGCATACAACAGACAGAAGAAGAGAACGTTCCTCTCCGAGACACTCGAATGGATCGATGCCATCGTCTTCGGCGTCTTCTGGGTCATAATAATAAACCAGTTCCTCTTCCAGCTATTCGTGATTCCCTCTCCGAGCATGGTTTCGACTCTGCTTGTCGGCGACAGGGTCGTCGTCAGCAAGACGGAATACGGAATCGAAGTATATCCCGGAGGACCCAAGCTCTTCGAATCCTCTTCACGTGTCCAGAGAGACGACATCATAACATTCTACAATCCCGAATACGACTCACGTGGTCCCGTTTTCGATATTCTCAGCCAGGCTGTCTACATGGGAACGCTTTCGCTCGTCAACATCGACAAGGACAGTGAGGGCAACGTAAGGGAGCGTCTCTTCGTGAAGCGCTGCGCTGCTCTCGGAGGCGACAGGGTGAAGTTCGTCGACGGTAACGTCTATATAAAGGTTGCAGGAAGCGGCGAATATGTCAGTGAAACGGATTTCAGGGAGGAAAACGGCCTCAGCACCGCTCCGCAGAGGAGTGTCGATGAGTCTCTCTACGACGCACTCAAGGCTGTTGCGAGAATAGGGGCCTATCAGTCGAAGGACCTGAGCTACCCCAACTACCTCGTGAAGGAATATTCCGCGATGAGCGGCACGGACTACGACTACAAGTTCGACCTCTACGAATACAACAGAGCATACTACGAAGAGCTGAGCTTCATCGACCCGTCCGACTCATCCGCACGCAGTGCATCCGCGAGATACAGAACGGGAATCTACGTACCCGACGGCTCGGTACTTCCTCTCGGAGACAACAGAGACAACAGCCAGGACGGAAGATACTTCGGCCCGGTAAGCGAAGACGACGTCAACGGACGTGTAATCGCACGCTTCTGGCCCCTTAACAGAATAGACGTACTGACCGATGATTGAAGGTTATATTCCCGCGCGGCCCCTGTCATTATATATACACGTACCGTTCTGCCACGCGCGCTGTGACTACTGTGCCTTCTATTCCTCAATCTATGATAAGGACAGAGCGGATAAATATTACGATACTCTGAAGAAGGAGTTAGAGCTTATAGTCGAAGAAGTGAAGACAGGGTTTTATACCGTCTACTTCGGCGGCGGCAATCCGGTTCTACTCGGCTCGTCCAGGATACTCGAACTCCTCACCTTGATTGAAAGGTACGGTAAGCCGACAGAAACGACAATAGAAATCAATCCCGAAGACATAACACCTGATCTTGATGTGCTTTATCCTCATGTCACGAGGATTTCCACGGGAATACAGTCCATGTCGGATAGTACTCTCTCATTCCTCAACAGAAGAACGAGAGTGAAGGACAACATAAGGGCGATGGAGTATCTTGCGTCGTCTCCGTTTATCTGGAATGCAGATATAATAACGGCAGTACCGACAACGACAGTCGGAGATACGCTTGACGACATAGGAAAGGTCGCAGCTTACAATCCACATCATATTTCCTTCTACTGCCTTACCTTCGAGGAGGGGACTCCTCTTGTTGCACGCAGCACTCCGCTGGGGGACGAGAAGGAGAGGGAATTCCTTCTCAAGGGCTGGAAGGAACTTGAGGAGAAAGGTTACGGCCACTACGAAATCAGCGCCTTCGCAAAGAAAGAATACGAGTGCAGTCACAACCGGGTCTACTGGAATCTCGGACAGTACATCGGACTCGGACCGTCGGCAGAGTCATTCCTGGGCTACACGACGGGAGTGAGCATGCGTAACACAGAGGAGCTCGATTCATTCCTCTCCACTCACGCCTTCGACTGCGACAGGCTTACGAAGGAAGAGACTGAGGAGAGTTACCTCCTGACGGCTCTCAGGACAAGGGAAGGTATAAACAAGGAAGAATACAGGGCAAGGTTCTCCGAAGACTTCGACGACCTCTACAGAGAGAGAATAGAAAGCCTCGATTCCTCCTGGTACAGCAATACCGGTTCCTCATTCTCGCTGACAGAAGAGGGAATGCTGATGCTCAATACCGTAATCCTCACGCTATCTATGGCAATCTGAACAGTAACTGTTTTAGAAATAAAGAATTGATTTAATTTTAACTGTACTGTAGAATATAATAGGGCCATCAAGAATCCGAATGCGGAAATATGAATGGGAATATCTTGATATAAAAGATTTTTCTGTATTCTGAAAGTTGTTCTAAACTAAAGGAAGGAGGCTGTCGTGATTGATATAGCGAAAATCATTACCGGAAAGGAAAGCGTCAACGTCGAAGTCAAGTCTGCAGACAGCGGAGTTCCTTCAAGTGTCTGGGAGACTTACTCCTCCTTTGCAAACACATTCGGCGGTACAATCGTTCTCGGAATAGGTGAAAACAAGAAGACAAAGGAGTTCATACCGAAAGGAGTTGAGAATCCTCATCAGCTTATTCTCGACATCTGGAATACGCTCAACAACCGCCAGAAGATCAGTGCCAACATTCTTCTCGAACATCAGGTCTATTCGGTGGAGTACGAAGGAAGGGATTACGTTGTTCTTGAAATCCCGCGTGCTGACCGCAGCTACAAGCCCGTCTTTGTCGGACAGGATATGTTCAAGGGCTCATTCAAGCGTAACCAGGAGGGTGACTATCACTGTACGAAAGAGGAAATCAAGGCGATGATCCGCGACCAGTCCGATACATCCGCGGATTCCTACGTACTCGACAAGGTCAGCATAAAGGCGCTCAACAGTGAAAGTATAAACTCATACCGCAACATGTTCCGGCTCTATCATGACAAGCATTTCTGGAACGACCTTCCAGTCGAGGATTTCCTGATCAAGATAGGAGCAGCGAAGATTGCCGAAATAGACGGTAAGATACATCCGACTCTCGGCGGCCTTATCTTCTTCGGCGACTTCATGAGCATCACGGACGAGCTTCCGTATTTCTTCCTCGATTACCGAGAGGTACTTCCGGGATCCGAGAGGTGGTCCGACAGGGTATGTTCCGGCGATGCCGACTGGAGCGGTAACGTCTATGACTTCTTCTTCCGCATCGCTCACCGCATCACTTCTGACGTGAAGCGTCCCTTCAAACTGGACGAGAACATGCTTCGTATTGACGATACTCCGATTCACAAGGGAATTAGGGAATGCCTCGCCAACGCCCTCATTCATGCCGATTACTACGGCAGGAGGGGAGTCGTCATTGTCAGGGAACTCAACAAGATTACGATTTCCAATCCAGGTTCCTTCCGCATTGACCTCAATGAAGCCATCTCCGGTGGTATCAGCGACACACGTAACACGAAGATTTTCAACATGTTCGCCCTTATTGATGTCGGAGAACGTGCCGGCACCGGACTCTGCAATGTCTTCAATGTATGGAAACAGTATGGCTACTCTGAACCCGTCATTACCGAATCTGTTAATCCTGACCGCATTATTATGGTGATTAATATCAACGACAACGACACCGAAAATGGCGCGAACTCGTCCGAAAATGGCGCGAACTCGTCCGAAAATGGCGCGAACTCGTCCGAAAATGTCGCGAACTCGTCCGAAAATGTCGCGAACTTAACCGAAAATGTCGCGAACTCAACCGAAAATGTCGCGAACTCAACCGAAAATGTCGCGAACTCAGAATCTTTCAGCAAATGCGACAGGGCTGTATACGAGTACATGCTACGTCATTCCACATCATCTGTTTCCGAGATAGCTGGCAGTATCGGTTTTACTACGAGATCTGTTCAACGCTCTATCATCAAGTTCGAAAACATCGGATTGGTCAAGAAAAACGGAAACAGGAGCAATCGAATCTGGGTTCTTGAGAGTTCCACTGACAAGGATTCGTAACAGAGAAAACTTGTTGCCGAGCCACAGAAAATAGTGTCAATTATATTGACTGTAAAATGGTGGCTGTGGTAAGTTCATTGGGTATTCTTAACATATCGAGGTAATTACATGTCTGGCCACAGCAAATGGGCAACTATTAAACACAAGAAAGGTATTGCAGACGCTAAACGCGGACAGGCTTTCACAAAGCTCATCAAGGAAATCACAGTATGTGCAAAGATGGGCGGTCCTGATCCGGAGTCTAACGCTAGACTTAGAACTGCTATCCTCAAGGCAAGAGCAGAAAACATGCCTAAGGATAACATCGAAAGAGCCATCAAGAAGGGAAGCGGTGAACTCGGTGCTTCCACATTCTATGAACTGACATATGAAGGATACGCTCCCGGCGGAGTCGCAATCATCGTCGATACCCTTACAGATAACAAGAACAGAACAGCCAGCGATGTAAGAAGTACTCTTACTAAGCTCGGCGGATCACTCGGAGCTACCGGATGTGTCTCCTATATGTTCCAGACAAAGGGTGTCATCACATACTCCACTGAAAAGTACACTGAGGATCAGATTTTCGAGGTCGCACTCGAGAACGGTGCCGAGGATGTATCCACATCTGATGATATCATCGAAGTCACAACGACTCCCGCAGATTTCGCAACAGTGTTAGAGGCTATGCAGGCTGCAGGATTCGAGCAGGAAAGTGCAGACGTCCAGAGAATTGCAGACCAGACAGTCACACTCGACAACGAGAAGGCCAACAAGGTCATGAGAATTGTCGAGAGACTCGAGGAGCTGGACGATGTTCAGCAGGTTTCCACAAACCTCGATCTGCCCGATGACTTCGTTGCTGAGGACTGAGATTTGAATATACTTGGAGTTGATCCGGGAATCGCTAATACAGGCTGGGGTGTCGTTTCGTATGACGGACGGACATACCGGCCTGTTTCTTACGGCGTCATCCAGACCTCTGCAAGTGAACCCATACAGAAGAGAATCTACACCATTGCCGAGGACCTCGGTACGCTTGCCGTCAAGTATGCAGCCGACTGCGTCAGCATGGAGGATATCTACTTCTTCAAGAACATAACGTCGGCAATACCTGTTGCGAAGGTAATCGGAGCCGTAATCTACAAGTTCTCATCGATGAACATCAAGGTCTATCTTTATTCTCCCAAGGAGATAAAACTCGGGGTAGTGGGACTGGGAAACGCAGAGAAGGAACAGGTCCAGGACATGGTGAAGAGAATACTCCACCTCCGGGAGGTTCCGAAGCCAGACCATGCCGCCGACGCTCTCGCTGACTGCATCTGTCACGTGACCCACAGTGCCGACGCACTGAAAATCATCAAATAGCTTCTTTCTGTTCATATTCATACTTTTCACGATAATCAGTCGGTAAACTCGTAATGTCTGTAACCTTTTGCGTAAACAGATATTATCTTTACGTAAACAAACAACACTGAACAGATTTCCCCGAGACAT
>CAVFVX010000121.1:0-7786 GCA_963626075.1 Acutalibacteraceae bacterium | reverse complement strand
TCTTGTTCTTTGTGCCGTAGGCGGTATGCAGGACATAGCAAGATAATAAAATAAAGGGGGGGGGAACAAATGAAAATCGATGAACTGCTGAATATCGAGATGGTATCAGGGGAGGCTGGAGTTACCAGCTTCTGTTTCTTCTGCTCCAATAGCTGCTCTTCTGAGTGCTCTGACAAATGCAGCGACGGATGTGCCCAGTCAACATGTTCCGCCTGTTCTTCGGGATGCTCCGGTGGCTGTTACAGTGTAAGCTGCTCTTCTGTATGTACAAACGGGTGCACTAACGGCTGTTCTTCCAGCAAGACTGCATGCGAAGTCGCCTGCACTTATTCGGGAACTGTCGAGATTGCATCATTCTGAGGCAGAAGTGCCGTTGCATACCGGTGATTAATATGCAGAAACTGATATTGAACAGAAATATAAAGATCATACCGAACAAGAGTCGCAATATTCTTTATCGTGTTGATGATTTCTTTCACAGCCCGGATAAGATAACGCCTCTTTCTCCTGCGGATAGTATTTTCCTTCTTCTTTTTGACGGAACAAGAAGCAAAGAGGATGTTGCGGCTGATTTTCTGCGTATTTTCAGAAACTTGAAGTCGGTGAACGTCGAGAGTGTTCTCAATTCTCTGGAGGAAAGGACGGGTATTTCAGATCTGCTTGAGGACAGCTCTGAATATACTGCGGAGGAAATCGAGAGGTATGGAAACAGGGTTGATCCTCTTACTCTTCTGATAAAACGGGAAGACTTTGATATGAAGGGAGGCGATCTGCGGCTGGATGCTCCCCTGTCTCTGAACTTCAATGTGGCTACTGCCTGTCCCTTCTCCTGTCTTTACTGCTATCATCCGCTCAATGAGGTAAAGCCTTTTATTTCACTGGAAAGGTTGAAAGTCATTCTCAGAGAATTCAAGGATAACGGCTGTGAGTCTGTGATGCTTACCGGTGGGGATCCCATGTTAAGGCCGGACATTGATGAAGTGATGGCTTATCTGAATGAAATCGGCCTTTTCTATACGTTGTCTACAAAGAGCGTTTTGTCGAAAGAGCGCATAGATGAACTGGTTTCGAGAGCCGGACTGGATAGAATCCAGATAAGTCTTGATGACAGCAGAAGCGAAGTGGTCGAGTTTCTGACGGGGGCCGGAAAGGGATATTTCGAAGCATGTGTCAGACAGATAGAATATATGCAGGAAAAAGGTATTGATGTCCGCGTCAAAAGTGTTCTCACTTCGTACAATGCAGACAATATTTCCTCATATCTGGATTTTCTGAATTCCCTTTCAATCCGGCATGTCCAGGTGGTGAGCTACGGACGCAGCGGTTCAAGGCATGATGATAGGCTGTTTGCTTCCAGAAGCCAGATGGAGAACGCAGGACGGGCAGTAGAGGAAGCGAGAGCCAAATACGGGAATATGTCCATTGTGGGGGGTGGCTATTCGGAAGCTTATGCGAATCCGGTGGGCAGAGAAACATCCCTTTTTGACAAAAGAGCTGTGTGCAATGCCGGACGTTTTGCCGTGACAATGCTGCCGAACGGTGAAGTTTCGGTCTGTGAACAGCTTCCATACGACAAAAAGTATATAATCGGGGATCTGAACAAGCAGGGACTGATGGAGTGGTGGAATTCCGGGAGACTGAAGAAATGGCTGAGTCCGCCGTCACGTGATATCTTCCCGGTTTCATCTCCCTGTCGAACATGTCCGGAAGAGGATTACAACATCTGTCACAGAAGATACAGCCGCTGTCTGAGGTTCTGCAGAGAGTATTTCGGTTCAACGGAAAGAGAAGATGTCAAGTGTCCGAATGCGGACTATCCACCATTGAGGCTGACGTAATGAAGGCATTTCATTTTCCACGGATTGTTGTTTTTTTCTTCTTTGTTCTTCTTATGTTTCTCTTTTATCTGTTCGGGGCAGCGTGTTACATCTGTTCGATAGCATCACAGAATGAAGAAGCTGTCATCGCAGGAGAGATTGTCGGAGACTGGGTGATATCTCCGGTTGATTCTGTCGGTCAGTATTTCGACGGAGCTGTCGGACGAACGCCCCGTTCCGGCTGTGAGAACTTCTCGATAGAGAATGCCTCGGACATCACTGATGATCTCAATGAAACAGACGGCGTCAAGGCTCTTGCTGTTGCTGCCGTGCAGACGAAATATACACTCATTGTGAAGGGAACGCTCAAGACTGTTGATGAAAAATGGCTTCAGAGACGGTCGTTCAAGGCAATAGAGAACCGCATGGAGTATGATGGTCAATCCTACATGACTCTTTCGTCCTTTCAGTCCGGTGACTATTACTATGATCAGATATACGGAATCGACTCGGAGGATCTTGTCTCGTTCTTTGAAGGCGAAGGCAGTTATGAATTTTTCGGCCTGACCGGCCGGAAAGGAGCTTTTCTTTCTGAAACGATAAAAGAAGGACTCGGACTCAGCGATGAGGATGAGTACATAACTCTTGCAGTCTCCATAACGGATCAGTCGTCTTTCGATCTGGACGGCAGGGTCGTTGTTGTTCCCATTGCCGGTTATTTCAGGGTTCCCGACGCTAAGAAAACAGAGAGTAAGACAAACGACTGGATTACAAGACTCAGTTATGACAGGAATACATCATTCGTGTTTCTGGACTATGAGTATTACTCTCGGATTTTCACTGTATCGAAAAGCGTTCTGCCGGAAATTGACGACAAGGAAGGTATTTATGAGGTGGCCCTTGCCTTATTCAGACAGCAGAAGAAGCAGACTCTTCCCGTCGGCTATCAGAATATCTGGATAAGAGGAGGGGATGAAGAGGCGATAGATTCCGTACTGTCAGAATACGGGGAGAACGTGGCACTCGAGAGTTCCGTTGCGGCTTCAATCGAAGTTGACAGAGTAGTCAGTCAGATTGCGTCTTCCACAAAAGTCGGATGGGGCCTTTTCATATTGATGACGCTGATTATTCTTTTCTTCGGCAGGACGGTTGTTGCAAGGGTTCTTGATTGCGAGGAGAGAACCGTTCTTCTCCTTTATGCCTCGGGAGTATGTCGCGGGCGTCTTGTTCTGAGGCTTCTGTGTTACTTCATGATTCCGTCATTTTTCCTTGCGGCTCTGTCATTCTATGCGGGGATAGAAGGTTTTTCCTCGAATTTTACAGGATACTTCTTCGTTGATTCCATACGAGTCGTCTCCTATATGATTATTCCTGCCGCCTGTGTCCTGGCAGCTTTTCTGCTTACTGTGTTTTATTCGGTTCATTCCTTTGTCAGGAAAAACACTGTGCTGGAAATAAGAAACGGAGGCCGTGCATGAGAGAATACTTCAGCCTGCTTCTTTCCTTCAGAAAATACTTCAGAAAGTACAGTTTCATGCTGTTCCTCTTCATTCTTCTTGTGGCCCTTGTCTCTGTCTACAGCTCGATAATGAATGATATCGAGCTCAGTTATATCTATCACGACAGCTCCGTCATAAAGGGTGACTGCAGACTCAGCATGGATACTGAAGATTATGAAACCGTATCCGCGGCTTTCAGAAGGGCGGTAGAGGCATCGGGCGGTACTGTTACCGGGGAATACGTTGTCCGTCCCGCGCAGAAAATTTATGCTCTTACCGGGAGCGGAGAGAGAGTCTACTATGATCTGACGCCGTCAGATGAACTGAAGGGTAATGAAATCATCATATTCAGCGAATATATTCCCGATGAAGATTTCGCCTTCTATGATTCTTATCTCAGTGAAAGCGTTGATGTCAGTCTTCTGGTTGATGACGCGAGAGGCGTGAATCTGGGGCTCAATATATATGAGGCAATATGTTCTGAAGAGGTATATTCTGCAGTTGCCGAACGTAATTATACCTGTACTGACAAACCGTACTACGGTGAGGTTGACTATACTATTGACGGAGACGTTGACTACAGTTCGGTTCTGGCCGCTTTTGTCAGCGACGGGGAGATTGTACAGCTTGCATCCGGAAATGCAGGGACAGACAGCGTAACACTCATAGATAACCACCCCGGGAAATACTCCAGCGTAAGGTATACCTATACTTATTACTTCTCTTATGGAGTTTCCCGTGAGGGAAGAGTCAGCATGTACCGCAGGTTCACCGTCGAACTGATGAATGAACTTGATCGTCTCAAGATGCCGCTGTATATCCTGAACAATTTCATTTCATCTCTGAAGAATCTGGTATTTGTTGCATTCGTATTCATTTCGTATTCGATATTCAGAGTCCGTGAAAGCGAGTTCACCATATATCGAAGCCTCGGAATGACGAAGGCCAAGCTTACGTTCCTGCTGTTTCTTGAAGAAGTGGTTATGCTTCTGTTCATTGCCGTTGTTTCTTTTCTTCTGATTCTTCTTGTAATCTTTCTCCTGAACTTCATAAGACCGCTCGGGGATAGACTTGTCGACGGGGAGGTGCTGTATTTCAGGGACATCTTCACATACTGCGGCAGGTATTCCATGTCCAGAGTCTGGCTGTATTATCTTGAGAACATGATTAATCTGACTGTGGTTTTTCCTGTTATTTCGTTTCTGGTGAATTATGTCCTGCTCTGCCTGAAGGAAAGGAGGGACAGAAGAATATGAAGAAACTGATGACTTTCGTGCTGCTCTTTCTTGTTTCCTCGGTTCTTTCTGCAGGGGTATTCGAACTGTTCCATCCAAATGTCTCCTATTATGAGCGATGTAATATCCTCTCCAAGGAGATAATCGGGCCGTTCAGTCTTCTTTCTCCGCCGGCGGTTTCGAAGAATACGAAGATTTATGACGAGGACTGTTACTTTTTCTATGATGCCGGACGATATATGTCGTACTACATTGAAGGTAAGAGGGAAAGACTTATGCTCTTCATAGATATTTTCAGTTTCACATATGATTTTGAAACCGGTGAAGTAGGAGGCAGCAGCAGTTTCATCGAGTATGTTCCGGATAAGACTGAAGACGACGGAGTTACGGCAGTGCCTCTGCTCAGCCAGATATACTCAATGTCACATACTCTTCTTCCTTCATACCGTATTGAAGAGCAGACCGATGATACCGTAGTTATCAGAAGCACAGACGGTGATGTCGTAATAGCATACAGAGACTACGGTTCGTTTGCCGTGAAGACGATAGAGAAAGACGGGAAGCTGGTCTATGCAAGATGGATTCTTGCCAGCAGAGAGGTTAACGGCGAAAGAATTCCGACACGAGAAGCCTTCTATCTGCCGTATATGGACGGTGATACCGTTTATTTCAAGGAAAGTCTGACGACAGCGGGATATGGAGTGGATTACGGTCCGTTTGATTATAACGGTCTGTCTGAGCTCGGGGAGAAGATAAGGAGCATACTGTGATGGTTAGAACGGAAAATCTGGTCAAGGATTATACAACAAGGGGAGAGGTGGTTCATGCTCTGAAAGATGCCGACATTACAGCCGTTGAGGGGACAATAACCCTGTTCATGGGACCGAGCGGCTCGGGAAAGAGCACTGCGCTTAAAATAATCGGCGGTCTACTCTCGGCAACCGGCGGAACGGTTGAGGTCGGTGATTATCACCTGCTAGAAATGTCTGAGAGAGAACTGTGTTCATACCGGTTCAACGAAACAGGCATGGTTTTCCAGGACTTTCTCATTCTTGATCATCTTTCGGTCTGGGACAATGTCCTTCTGTCAGTGAGAGTCGGAAAAAAGAAGGACATAGGCAGTGAAAAGGATTACTATCCGCGTACGGAAGAACTTCTGAGGGATCTCGGACTGTGGGATATGAGAAAGAGAAAGGCTTCGTCGCTTTCCGGCGGACAGAGACAGCGGGTGGCGATTGCGAGGGCGCTTCTGAAGAAACCCGGGGTACTCCTCGCCGATGAACCTACAGCAAATCTCGATACGGATACAGCCGTTTCCGTCATCGAGCTTTTCAGGGAGATGACAGTCAAGAATAATACCGTTACGATTATCGCTACGCATGACGAAAGACTTGCCGGGTATGCCGACAGTGTCTATGACTTCATGGACGGGACGGTGAAGAAACGGTGAGCAGACGCCGGGGCCGGTAAGGAATAAGCAAAGCGGAAATGAAAGAGAATAAGGAAAAGCTCAGGCTCTGGAGTGGTCTTAAGTGGTGTTTTCCCTTTACCCGGAATGAGATGGGTTATGTTTTTCTGTCTCTGTTGATTTCCCTGTCCATTTCCTACATTAATACTCTTGAACCTATCTTCACGGGTTCTCTCCTTGATAAGCTTACTCTGTCTGATTTCTCCGGTTTCTTCAGGCTGCTGATTGCTCTTTTCGGCCTTCAGGGGCTGGGCCTGCTCTTAAGTCTGATAAGCGGCAGAATCTCCCTTTTCATAAACAGGAGAGCCACGATGAGGGGAGAGGGTATGTTTTTCGACAGTACAATACGGAGGGAGAACACGGGATACATACAGGGGCATGAGGCAGAGGTACTGAATACCCTGCAGAACGATATGTCTGTCGTTCTCTCTGTATGGACAAGTACACTTCCGGGGCTCTTTGTCAGTGTATTCACTCTCTTTGTCGTTTCCTGCAGACTGATTACAATTAATCTTTACGTGTTTCTTCTTACCCTGCTTCTTTCTTTTGTGCCGTTTATTGTCTATCACAGGGTAGGCAGGAAGGAAAAGGTTTTGAACAGGGAAGGAAAGGTGTGCGGAGACAGTTATGTCAGGACAATCCAGAATTCCATTGCGCTCTGTTACGAGAGTACGGAGAGGACAAGGAGTTTTCTGCTTTCAGCTTTCGTTGAAAGAATCAGGGATAATTATGCTGTTTCCTACAGGAAGCTGAACCTTTCCCAGACGGCCCGGCTTGTTCTTTTCTCAATCAATATATTCACTGTTTCTGTCATTTACTTTCTCCTCGGATACAGTATTTACAGGGGTAACAATACCGTCGGAGATTTCATGACCGGTGTGCTCTTTTCACAGCAGCTCAGAAACATGATTCAGAGCTACGGCGGAACATACCGGACCCTCATAAGTCAGAGTGTCTCCATCGACAGGGTAAAAGCCTTTATGGAGAGGAAGAAAAGAGAATACCTCACTTATTCTCCGGAAAAGAAGCCCGGTATTGAGATCTGCAATCTTACCTTTGCATATTCTGACAGGATGATATTCGATGACTTCAATCTCTCACTCGAAGGCCCCGGACTTTACATCATCAAAGGTGTTAACGGGTCGGGAAAGACAACGCTGCTGAAGATTATTCTGGAACTCGTAAAAAGCGAAAAACTTGATGGAACCGTGAGAATAGGCGGCTGCGAGTCCGGTTCGGATATCGCTTATCTTCCGTCCATGCCCGTGCTTTATTCCTCATCAATCCGTTCGAACCTCCTGCTTGGAGGAACATGCACCGACGAAACTCTTGTTTCCCTTTTTGAAAAGGTCGGACTTAAAGAATGGCTTGACAGTCAGGAAAACGGACTTGATACCTTTGTCGATACAGCAAAAATGGGACTGAGCAAGGGGCAGCTGATGCGTTTCAGTCTTCTTGGAAATCTTGCAAGAGACAGGAAGATATATCTTGTTGATGAGATAGAAGACGGGGTTGATGCCGAGTCCCGCGAGAAGGTGTTTTCTCTTCTGAAGGATCTTTCACGAAGCAGACTTGTCGTAGTAGTATCTCATACGTCACTTTTCGATGATGCCGGAACGATAATCAATCTGCCCTGCATGTGATTGACCTCTGGAGCACATTTTCCGGATAAGCTTTTCTCTGTATGTCGATGCAGCCTGTCAAACATCCTTGAACGAGGCGTACTGACATGCCTTCGACAGAAACGTTGCCGGTTATCGCTATGTT
>CAVFVX010000120.1:0-7816 GCA_963626075.1 Acutalibacteraceae bacterium | reverse complement strand
GTGAGATTGTCTTATCCACGATGCTCTGGCAATTCAATTGCCGAGTAGTTCACTTTATGTTTTTCTTTTTTTGAGGATGTATTATATTATTCGGTATGACAAGGGAAAAGAAACTTGAACTCATCAGAAAAATGTACTGGGATTACATTGTTTCGCCAGCTCAACTGCTTGATAAGATTGAGGGCATTGTGCCGTGGACTGATGAAAACGAACGCAACAGAACCTTTGTAAGAACTTTCGAGACTCTGAAGTGGCATGAGACTGTCTCCATATGGTCTGTCAGCCAGTGTATCAAGTGTCTCGATAATCCGGATGTAGAGAAGCATATTAGGAGACAGCAACGTGCCAGATTCGAATATCTCAGAGACTTTCTACAGGGAAAGCCTGTATCCCCTCCAAAACAGAATTTTGAGTGTTATAAGAGAATTGTGCCCATCCTTGTATCTGACAGGTGGTACGGCATTAAGTAGGTTCTATTTTTCTCACCGTTATTCGGATGATTTGGATTTGTTCACAAACGAAGAAGCCTTTTTCCCTAATATTGTTGAAAAGGCTGTAAGCGGAATTCTGAAGATTGATGGAATCAAGCTGAAGAATACTGAAAACAGCATCGGTACCGGCTATCTGCGTCTTGATGTTACTGAAGGTGACACCTGCCTCACTGTGGATTTTGTGAATGACATTGCGTTCAGACTTGGAATTCCTGAAGAACGTGAAGGAGTAAGGGTAGATACACTCCCGAACATTTTCACAAACAAGATTTCTGCACTCATCGGCAGGGATGAGCTGAAAGATATTGTAGACGTAAGGGAAATCTGCAGAAACTGCAGGTTTGACTGGTCGAAGGTAATTGAAGTATCTGCAGAGAAGGAAGCCTCTGTTGACAGTGAATATATCGATTTTAAATTGGCAAGTCTCGTGGAATTTCTTGGAAATCATCCTGACTTTCTGAATACAATCAACTGGATACGAAAGCCGGAACAGGGCAGTTTCATCTCTGATTTAGAAGAGATTAGAAAGGATGTTCTTTCTCTCGATAAGAACACGCTCTGCCCAGATTCAGCCACACCACTTGAAGACCTCATCCAGAATTGATAAGCAACAGTCGGGGTCACCGCGGTAAGACCGATTAGTAGTGATACTTCTTCTTGTTCGCAAAGACGAATATGAGCGAGAAGATGAGCGAGAGGAATTCCGCCACGGCTGTCGCAATCCATATTCCGTCGGAGCCGAGGAACAGCGGGATTACGAGAATGCAGAGTATCTGGAAGACAAGAGTCCTCAGAAAGGATATGAGTGCACTCACGAGGCCGTTGTTCAGGGCTGTGAAGAACGACGATGAGAATATCGAGAAGCCGCAGAAGAGGAACGATATCGAGTAGAGCCTGAAGGCGTGGATCGTGAACTCAAGAAGGGCCTTGTCGTATGATACGAATACGAGGCCCAGCGGGCGTGCCATCACGTACGAGAATGCAAGCATGCATATGGACTGGACCGTGATTATGACGAAGCTCTCCTTCGTGATTTTCTTCAGGTGGTCGTGGTCCTTTGCTCCGTAGTTGTAGCCGATGATCGGTGCCGAGCCTACCGAATAGCCGATGAAGAGAGAGACGAATACGATGCCGACGTACATGATTACGGAGTATGCGGCAAGGCCGTCCTCTCCCGAATACTTCAGAAGCTGCAGGTTGTACACCGCACTTACGATACTCGATGCGACATTGCTCATGAATTCACTCGAGCCGTTGCCGCATATCTTCCCGAGGGCCTTCCAGTCCCATCTGAAGCCGGTTCTTATTCTGAGACGCGAGGAGTTGTTCTTTCTGAGGAAGAAGATCAGCGGTACAAGTCCGCCGACTACCTGGCTCATTGCCGTTGCCACCGCTCCGCCCGTTATTCCCCACTTGAAGGCGACTATGAAGAGTGCATCGGATACGATGTTCGTAAGTCCTGCGAGAACCGTTACGACAAGACCCAGCCTGGGCTTGTCCGCCGTCACGAGAAGACACTGGAATTCATACTGCAGAATGTAGAAGGGAAGGCAGGAGACGATGATCTTCGCATATATCGTCGAATTCTCGAGGAGCTCTCCCGTCGCCCCCATCAGCACAAGTACATCCTCGATGAAAATAAAGCCGATGAATGTCAGTGCAACTCCCAGAATGAGGGAGAAGATGATTATGAATGAGAAGATGTCGTTTGCTTCCTTCTCCTTTCCCTCTCCGAGCCTCTTGCTGATCAGGGCCGAGCTTCCGGAACCGAACATGAAGCCGATACACCCGAGGATCATGAGGATAGGGTAGGCGAAGTTGACCGACGCAAGTGCGGTCTTTCCGACGAAGTTCGAAACGAAGAATCCGTCGGCTATGACATAGACGGATGTGAATAGCATCATCACAACGGATGGAAAGGTGAATCTGAGTAGGCGTGAATAGTTGAATCTGTCAGATATGCTGAGCTGCATGGTTATCTCCATTCCCTCGAAGGGGGAATAAAATGAAGGTTGTATTTGATGAATGTACTCTCAGTTCTTTTCTTCGAGAAGTTTATCGAGCTGGTACTTCGTGACGCTTCGCGATACGGATTCGAGGTATCTGTCCATGAGGTGCAGGAAGAGCTTAACTTCCTTCTTCGAAAATCCCGACAGAGCCTCGTTCTCCCAGTCCATCAGCTTCCTTATCGTCCTGTCGCAGAAGGCGGAACCCGCTTCTGTCAGAGCGACGCTCTTCATCTTTCCGTTGACGGGCCTCATTTCGATAAGTCCCTTCTTCTCGAGATTACGCAATGAGGAGTTTATCGTCTGCTTCTGGAGTCCCGAGAGCCTTACGATATCTGAAAGGAGGGCGTCGCTGTCCTCGAAGCAGATGAGATAGAGGATGTTCACGGCGCTGTCCGTAAGTCCGAACATCCGTGATATTTCATGGTAGAGGGAGTCTGTCTCCCACGCAAGCAGGTTGTAGCGGCGGAAGTCGCTTTCTTCCTTAAACATTGGGTACATAATATTCCGTCCGATTTCAGACGTATTCTGTCCGATTTCGTACTTATCGTCAATACCCCGAAAACTTAAGCTGAGAGGTCGGAACCCAGAAGCGGGACTCGCCTTGGGATTTTCACGACATTGACAGCTGAAGAGCGAAGCATTATATTTAGAAGAGAAGAAGGCACCGCACCAGGCGGTCAGCCTAAAAGTTTAAGATTTTGTCTCGCCCTTTTTCGACTTTAGGCGAGACTTTATTTTATCCCAAAGAGTCCAGACAGCAATGACAATCTGGAGGACAACGAGGACGAGTCCAAGTATCTCTTTCATATCAGTCACCTCCTCCCATCCGCAGGATTTGAGAAGGCTCAGCCAACTCAACGGATGACGCTGAAGAAGACTGACCGCCTGCCGTAGTGCAGTGCCCCGGCCTTTCGACCGAGTTCAGATTAGCAGAGAATATCTTTGCTGTCCAGTAGCCGTAATTTCTTCCTGTCTCAAAAATTGGTCGTTTTCGGGACAAACCGAAAAATCGGTATTCCGGGTACTGAAAAAGATGCTTTCTCTTCCATTTTCCGCCGTTAACCATATTGCGTCATGATGTCCCGGAGGGTAGTATCGTGAAAGAAGGCGGTCAGCCTTTAGAGTTCGTTTTGGGTCTCGCCATTTTTTCGACTTTAGGCGAGATTTTCTTTTATCCAACAGGGCCCGGAGAGCAAGAACAATCCGGAGGATTACGAGGACAAGTCCAGGTATCCGGGGCTCCGCTTCCATAAGAGGCGGGGCTTCTCTCTTTCATAATCTGTTCTGTTATATACGTGAGAGCAGAGGCCTCGGCGAGAGACGAAATGCGGAATACGCCGGCTCAATAAGATATGCACCGCATGGAACATATTTCTGTGTTACGTTGAACGGCATTAAGTTAAAAATGTAACAGAAGTGTCAGCCGTCATGTTTGTATTCCATCGGTTTCTGACATTTTGTAAATTTGTGTTAAATATATTGAATAAATCTTGACGAATAAATAGTATAAGACACGTCGAGGATCAAGATGCTTGAAAGAATGAAAAGGCTGAAGCTGGCTCTTCTTGTTAACGTACTCATCGTCCTTTTCGAAGTCGTCGTTTTCGCCCTGCTGATTTCCAACTTCGGAAAAGGATTCGACCTGTCGTGCGTCCAGTATTATACACATTACTCGAATCTTCTTTCTCTTCTGACATCCCTGGGAATATCTGTTGAGCTCGTGAGGGAAATAACCGGCCGCAGTCCGAGAACGAGCTACGTCTCGCGTCTCATGAGATTCATGGCGGTTTCCACATCGACGCTGACGCTCATCGTGGTCGTCTTCCTGCTTATCCCGATGAACCAGTTCGAGAACACTGCTGAGCTTCTCTTCTACCATACGAACTTCCTCGAACACATACTCTGTCCCGCTCTTTCCTTCTATTCCTTCGTATTCCTCGGTGACTACAGGGACATGGGAACGAAGGAGGCGGTAATCGCAACGCTTCCGACGCTTCTTTACGCAATCGTGTCGACGACGCTCAATGCACTCGGAATAATGGAAGGGCCGTACCCGTTCCTCCTCGTCTACAGACAGCCCGTATGGCTCAGCGTATTCTACTTCATACTCATCGTAGGCGGCGCCTACGTACTCTCGTGGGTTCTCATCGTCCTTGCCCACAAGGACAATCCCGACGAGAAGGGAATAAGGAACCACGGTAAGAAGGTGTCCTGGTGAAAGGGATACGGAAGCTTCCGGTATTCCTCCCGGATTACAGAATTCGACAATCCTTACTTCTGAGTAATCATCCGATTTCCTCCTCAGCCGCAAAAAGCGGAGAGCAAGATATATAAAATCCGGACGCTCCTGTCTGAACGTGTTCACCTTTTTTCTTCCGGAATAAGGAGAAAGGAGGGGAAGGGGGTGCCTCACGGAAGACGGGGGAATGTAAATTCTCAAGATTATCTTTGCCCCTTTCAAGGAATTAGTAATAGCATAGAGTCAGCGGAGAACATCTTGATAAAGAGAAGGACAAGACTCGCCCTGGGCCTCGGGGTCAATTCAGCGCTGGTTATCATGGAATCGGTTGCATGCCTCATGCTCATGTTCAACTACGGCAATGGATTCAATTTCTCCTACTTCATCCACTTCACACACTACAGCAATCTCTTCCTTCTCGTCTCGTCCCTGATGAAAACAGTCGGAATCATACGCTGTCTCCTCGGAATGGAGGAGAAGGTGTCGCACCCCGTGAGGGTGTTCAGACTCATGAGCGTATCTGCAGCGGTGCTCGTGCCGCTTGTCGTCATCTTCATACTTATCCCGATGAACAACTTCGAGGGAGTGAAGGAGACGCTCCTCGGTGAAACTAACCTTCTCGAGTACGTTATCTGTCCGCTTCTCGCCGCAGTCTCGTTCGTAGTACTCGGAAACTACAAGGACTTCGGCCTCCGCGAAACCTTTGTCGCGACAGTGCCGACCATACTCTACGCAGTAGTCATGACGATCCTCAACGCTGTCGGCATCGTCAGAGGCCCGTACGTCTTCTTCCTTGTTCACGAACAGCCCCTGTGGCTCAGCGTGAGCTGGTTCATTCTGATTGTGGGAATATCATACGTGGTGTCGTATGTACTAGTCGTACTCGCACGCAAGGACAACCAGGTTCCGGATCCGGACAAAAATAAGAAGACTCTTTGAAGAGCGGCATCCCTGAAGTGAGTTCCCACAGCTGAAAAATGTGCTACCATCTCTCTCAAAGGAAGACAACACGATATATGAGCATCCTCTTTTCAAACTGCAGAATACTGACGCCCTGCAGCGTCATCGACAACGGCTTTCTCGGAGTCGACGGAACAACGATAGATTACATAGGGTCTTCAAAGCCTCATAAGGATTATACAGAGGAGAAGGACATGAAGGGCTCCCTCCTCATGCCGGGACTCGTGAATGACCACACACATACCGCCATGGTCCTCATGAGAGGACTCGGGAGCGACCTGCCGCTCTCCGAGTGGCTCAGCGCCATGTGGAAAATCGAGGACAGGATGGGAAGGGAGGAGATAAGAGCCGGTATGGAGCTTGCGCTTCTCGAGATGATAAGCAGCGGTACCACCTGTTTCCACGACATGTATCTCATACCCACTGCCGTTACGGATATAATAGGGGTCAGCGGAATCAAGGCGACTATATCACGCTGCGTGACGTGCTTCGACCCCGGGCAGGATTACGACACCTTCGAGAATACGAACGGTTCGAAGGCTCTCTATGACGAATACAACAACTCATACGACGGAAGACTCAAGGTTGACTTCGCAGTCCACGCGGAGTACACATCGCCCCCGCACATCGTCCGCCGCTACAGCGAGGACTGCCTGAAGCGGGGTGCGAGGATGCACATACACCTCTCGGAGACAGCGAAGGAACAGAGGGAGTGCCTGGAGAAGTACGGAAAGACTCCCACAGAGTATTTCGAGGATCTGGGGTTATTCGACAACCCGACGACCGCAGCTCACTGCGTCCACCTCACCGAAAACGATATGGAAATACTGAAGAGGCACGACGTGACCGTCGTCCACAATCCCACGTCGAACCTCAAGCTCGGGTCCGGAATCGCCCCGGTTCCCGATATGATTGAAAAGGGACTGAGGGTATCTCTCGGAACGGACGGGGCCGCAAGCAACAACAACCTCGATATGTTCGAGGAGATTCATATAGCGTCGGTCATCCACAACGGAGCGAGGGAGGACCCCGTAATCATGAAGCCCCTCGGCGTCATCGCGATGGCGACAAGAAACGGCGCTGAGAGCATGGGAAGGGCGGACACGGGAGTACTTGAAGTCGGGAAGAAAGCCGACATCATCGCACTCAGCCTCTCGTCCCCCCACGCGGTTCCCGCTCTCAACATACCGGCCCTTGTGACGTACTCGCTCCAGAGCTCGGATGTCTCCATGACCATGGTCGACGGCCGGATACTCTACGAAAAGGGAGAATTCCTCACTCTCGACAAGGAGAGAATCTACGCTGATGTAGAGAAGTGTCTCTCCCGTCTCTACGGCTGAACACAGCTTCAAAAGAGAAAACATAGTCGTCACTGTCCCGGAAATACAATATGTTCCGGGACAATAATTTATTTTGATATAAAGAATTAACGAATAGATTAATCTCGCGCCATGATGTATACTACCTTCAGGATACCCGCCCGGGAGCGGCCGGAAAGTCCGTCTTTGCCAAATCTTTATATACGGGGAGGGAAAAGGCATGGAAGAATCGAATCTCATGTTTCTTTCTGTTGTTCTGTTTCTGAATATGGTGCTAAGTATCGGGAATCTTGTTCTGACAATCATCAGAATACGCAGAGACAGGAAGAACGCCGTGAGTTCCGACTGACGGACGGCGTTTTGATCTGAAAAACGATGGCACAGGCAGGCTGACCGCTCCCCGGGTGACTTCTGACTACAGAAAGCCGGCTTCCGCAGTACGATAATCTGCGCATGTCCCGTGATTTTTTCCGGCCTCATTCTGTCCCGTTTTCTGCATAGTTCCCGGGACAAATAAAATCTTTGCAAATAAAGAGTTATGCACTGGATAAAAACTCTGTTCCCATGTATAATATACTCATGCTACCCGGACGGGGCGGTTCAGCTTTCTGCTTTTGCCAAATCTTAAGATATAAAGCGGGAATTCTCGGCAACTTCAATTGCCGGGATGAAAGTGAATAAAATTTCTGAATTTTTCTCTGATGCAGGAATTGAATTCCTCGAACTTGGGCTACATTTATAAATAGAGGTATCGAGATGAAGCTGACCATAGAGACCTGCATGAAGCTTACAGAAACC
>CAVFVX010000119.1:0-7831 GCA_963626075.1 Acutalibacteraceae bacterium | reverse complement strand
TTTTTCCTCGGTGAACTTTTCCCTGAGGTAGTCCGAGGCGCTTACGAGGATCGTGGTCATGAGTTCGTCGGCCTTCTTCTCGTCACGCTCTGCAATCGCCTCTGTCAGCGCCTTTATCTGTACGACACTTTCCTCAAGCCCTTCCTGATAGCGGAAGTGCTCTCCGATAAGGTTTCTTATCATCTTCTCGAAGCTCCGGAAGACCATGTGGTAGGCCCCGTTGCCGCTTATCTCGGTGATGGCGCGGTGGTATTCGTAGACTGCGTCCACAAGCTTCTCCGGCTCAGCAGATACGACATCATCTGTCACCTTTCTCAGGACTGCGAGCGATTCTGCAGTGAGATTGATGCACGCAAGTCTCGTGCACTCCCTCTCGACGAGGATCCTGAATTCCATGAAGTCAGCAAAGAGCCGCGGATTCGTAAGGGCCTTGTCGCGTCTGATGAGCGCCGAGAGGGTTTCGGGAGTCGCGTTCCTGCTGTATTCTGCAACGAACGTTCCCTTCCTCGGGACAATCCGCAGGAAGCCCATCCTCTCGAGGTCGAGTACCGCCTGGTTGACAGATCCTCTGCTTATTCCCGCGTCCTTCGCCATGTCCCTCTCGGGAGGAAGCCTGTCTCCGGGCTGAAGCTCTCCCGAGAGAATCTTCGATTCGATTATATCGACAAAGGCCTTCTTGAGACTCTTTGATTCACCTTTCTCCATCGTCTCCCTCTTCTCTTCTGTCCGCAGATTCTTCCTTATTGTCGTTTCTCGCATTGATGTAGGCTGCTGCCTTCTCGTGGAGTTCCCTGTGACACGACTCCGCGCCGTAGACATCTCTGAGTTTTATCGATTCGGTGAGCTTTTCCAGTATCGGAATGACGGCGTTTATCTCGTTGATGCTGTTGTAGTGGGCCCTTATGAAGCGCCTTATGAGCTTCTCGAAGCTCACGAAGAGCATGTAGTAGGCTCCGTTGCCGCTTATCTTCGCTATGTTGCGGTGGTACTGGTAGAAGGCCTCGGGAGCGCTTTCTCCGTCAGCTTTTAGTACGTCCTTTGTATACTTCTCGAGAAGTATGCGGTTATCGACATTGAAGTTGATGCATGCTTCTCTCACGCATTCCCTTTCGATTACGAAGCTCAGCTCCAGAAAGTCCGAGAAAAGCTCCGAGTCCATGAAGTCGGCATCGTACTTCATGATGGCTGCGACTGTGTCTGGTGTGGCCTTCTCGTTGTAGTGTGCGACGAATGTACCCTGCCTGGGGACGATTTCGAGAAAGCCCGCTCTCTCGAGATCGAGCACGGCCTGACTTATGCAGCCCCTGCTTATTCCGTACTTTGCGCTGAGTTCCCTTTCCGGCGGGAGCTTCTCTCCCGGCTTGAGGGAGCCGGAGAGAATCATATCCCGGAGGAGTTCCGTGAATTCTTCCTTGAGACTTCTGTTTCCTTTCTTTTCCATGGTGACCGACATGAGGATATTATCCAGCGGGGAGAGCGAAAAAACAAGTGTGGTTATGGAAAACAGAACCACCGTCGGGTCATTTGATAAATCCATGTTCGACCTATGCTCTCTCCGATGTGGAGATAGAAATCTATCCCCCTGAGGACTGAACGGAACGAAACAGACGAGAGGCGGGGAACCGCCTCTCTGTCATAACCAGGCGCGTGAGACATAATTGGAATTCAGTCCCGGGAAAATGGGATTATTGTCCGATTTCGTCACCGTAAATGGTGATTTTTATTTTTCACTTGAGTAATATGAGCCCATGAAGAAAAAAGCTCTGTTTATCATTGTATTGATTGTATTCGTTTTCTCTCTTTCTGCTTCTTCGAATCCCTGGGCTCTCTCGTCGATAAAGCTCGGACTCGGCAACGACAAGTACGCCTACGGCCTCTCCCGCAACGACGACGACCAGCTCTCGTATTCCGAGCACATAACGCTCGCAGGCGAGAAGTGGTACGTGAAGGCCAATCTCAACGGTATTACTAACCGCGGCTGGAAGACCGGATGGGACATCAAGGATTCGACTGTCAAGGATGAATCAGAAAGTGACTGGTACGACGGCAGAATCGACGTCACCGAGATTATCATGGGATACAACTACACCCATGAGTTCTCGTCTCTCTTCTCCCTCAAGGTCTCTCCTGAGACGGGCTTCTTCCTCTCTGGCAATACAGGCTACGATTTTCTTCAGAATACAGTACACAAGCTGAGCAAGATTCACTCGGTCAACATCAAGTATGACTATGACGATGTCCGCTTCCATTACTACCTCGGCGGTAACGTCACGGGCTACTTCAATCTGTTCCGTCTTCCCTCGTCGTATCTCTCTCTTGACGTAACGGCAAGTGCGTATTATGCCTTCGGATTCGAGTCCGACGAGAATCTGATTGCGACTCTTTCCGTTAATGACGACTATACGGACATTCTTTCATTCTCCTTCGGCTGGAACTGGGTGCAGGAGCATAATGAATCCTCCACAATGGAGCTCTATGCAAAATACATCAACGGACCGTATTTTGCATACACAATCAATACAGGCTTCTTCTCCCTCAACTATTTCACCGAAGCTACCAACCATTTCGGTTATGCCGTTCTCTCATTCGATGTTATGTCTCTCTTCCAGCCGACAATCTGGGAAGAGAACAACTTCTACATCTCGATGGGCTTTGCAAAGATGATAGGCCTTAATTTTCAGGAGCAGGAGCTCAATTACCCGATTAACGACAACTGGTCGATAGTTCTAAAGAACAGATATGTTGCAGGCTATCCGACAGATAAGAGCGAAGAGCTGCAGGCTGATCCAAAACAGTACAGCAGATTCAAGCAGGGCCACGCTATGGACACGCTCGGTGTCGAATTCTCTTATCCTATAGAAGCTCTCAAGAACTGGATTTCACCATATGTCGCTGTTTCTCTCGGTTATATGAAATGGGACCATACGGCTCTTACGAACATGCTCAAGGAGTCCTGGGTTCCGTCAATTGAAATCAGTATGAGAAAGGACGGCAGTCTTAAAGGCTATGATTATTCATTCGTAGCCGACATCGAAGCCGGCATTACTGTCATCCCTGAGGGACTGATTTCATTCAATCATGCTTCTCTTACTGTTTCCGTGTTCGGCGGTCTTTCCTATGTGACAGGAGATTTTGTGAAGGGCTACAGACTGGTCTCCGAAGATAAGGAGCTGAGGTGGAATTATGATACCTCCTGGAAGGACAACTTCCTCTTCCGCTGGGGCCTCACGCTCAACTTCGGTTTCGATATCTGACATAAATCATCCCCGGTCCTGCCGGGGATGAATTCAGAATGTAGTCTCGTCGGGATTGCGGGCGGGAACTATTCCTTCCGGAACAACGTTTTCGATTATCTTCATGTCCTCGTCGGATAAAGTGAAATCGAAGACGTGCGTGTTTTCCTCGATTCTTTCGGGTGTCACGCTCTTCGGGAGCGGGATGTAGCCGCTCTGCAGGGCGTAGCGGATGCAGATGTGCGCAACGGACTTTCCGTATTTCTCCGCAAGTCTGATCATCACGGGATTACTGAACATTCCGCCTGTTCCCATGGGGGAGTAGGCTTCGAGAAGCATTCCCTGCTTTCTCGAATAGTCGGCGATTTCCTTCTGGTTTATTCCCGGACAGAACTTGATCTGGTTGACCATCGGCTTTATCTCTGCAGAGGAGAGTATGTTGTCGATGTGGTGGGGCCAGAAGTTCGAGAGGCCGATTGCCTTCAGCTTGCCATCTCTGTACGCTTCCTCCATGGCCTTCCAGCATTCACTGTCTATCTCCATCCAGTTGTCGCGGAAGGCGATGGGGTTGGGCCAGTGGATGAGGTAGAGGTCGACGTAGTCGAGACCGAGGAGATTGAGGCTTCTATCAATAGCTTTCTTTGCCGGGATGTATCCGTGGTCGGGATTCGCGAGTTTTGTCGTTATGAAGAGTTCCTCTCTCTTCGTTCCGCTTTCCCCGAGATAATCGTTAACTGCCTTTCCTACGCTCTCTTCGTTGCCGTATGCCGTGGCGGTGTCTATGTGTCTGTAGCCGCTTCTGAGAGCGGAGAGGACTGCGTTGTACGCCGTCTCTCCCGAGGGGGACTGCCAGGTGCCGAAGCCGATTACGGGAATCTTCGTGCCGTTCGAAAGGGTGAGCGTATCACTCAGTGACTTAAAGTTGTTCATGGATATCATATCCTCCGTGGTTCCATCATAAGGAAAAGAGTGTCTGTTGGAAAAGAGGAAACAGGAATAATCCCTACTGCATGCTTCTCTGGTTTTTGTAACCGACTGCAGTGACATCTATGGTGACATTTATGGTGACATTTATAGTGACATTCTGTCTTCTCTGCAATGCTAATAATTTATTTAAACATAAAGAATAAAAGTGGAATTTATAGTGACATTCAATAGTGACATTTACAGTGACAAAACAATCGAAGTGTATTATCATAATCTTGAGGTGAAATCATATGACTTTTGAAAAGGAAAGCGAGACACTTGAATACAAGAAATCAACCGGAGAACTGAAAGCTGCAATGATTGCTGTATCCGCAATGCTCAACAAGCACGGTGTCGGCACTGTGTACTTCGGAATCAAGCCGGACGGCGAAGTTGTCGGCCAGGGAATTTCCCAGGACACGCTTCGTGATGTCTCTCGTGCCATCAGTGAATCGATACGGCCGAAGATAAGCCCGTCCATCGCCGAGGAGGAGATAGACGGAAAAAGCGTCATAAAGGTAACGGTCGAAGGTAATGATCAGCCTTACTCCTCGAACGGAAAATACTACATCCGCACAGCAGATGAGAACAGGGAAGTTGAACCGAATATGCTCAGACAGCTGTTCCTCGATGCAGAGAAAAAGGAGAAATGGGAAAGACAGAAGACGGATGTCCCTGCTTCTGAAGTCGATACCGCTGCAATACAGAGACTCTGCGAGAATGCCGGGAAGATTCACAGACTGTCAATCAGTGACGACAGCACTCCCGATGTGATTCTGAAGCGTTTCGGACTTGTAAATGACGGTTTTCTGAATAATGCGGGGAATGTTCTGTTCGGTAAGAACCACCCCGTGACGCTTAAGGCTGCGGTATTTGCGACTGACGAGAAGCTTACCTTCCTTGATATCAAGCTCTATGAGGACAACATACTCAATCTTCTTGACGATGCCGAAAAATACATCGAGAGCAACATACGCTGGCGGGCGGAGATTGTCGGTATGAGCCGCGTCAATACTCCGGAGATTCCCGTAGATGCTATAAGAGAGGCTGTTGCCAACAGCTTCGCCCATGCCGTTTACAGCGGCGGCACATACCATGAAATCTGCGTATTCCCCAGCAAGGTTACCATCTACAGCCCGGGAAGATATGCAAGCAGCAAAACTCCAGAGGAATACATTGAGAATGGTGAGGAGTCTGTAATGCGTAATCCTCTGATTGCAAAGATGCTTTTCCTCAATAATTCAATCGAATCATTCGGGAGCGGTTTCAGAAGGATTGACAGCATATGCCGTGATGCCGGTGTCCGTTACTCATTCGAAATGAGTGAAAACGGATTCAAGGTGGTGTTTTACAGGAACAATCCGTCATCGATTCCCGGTGATGAAAGAGTAGAGAAAAGAGCTGTGCTGAAGCCGGGAGAAACCGAGACGGCAGTCTATGCCCTGCTGGTGAAGAACGGGTCATATACAAGAGAGGAACTGGCAACCAAAACTTCCAAGACAGTCAGAACAATACAGAGGGCTCTTGATTCTCTGAGAATAAAGGGATTGATTAAGCGCGTCGGAGGAGATCGTAACGGATACTGGGAGATTCTTTAGCGCGTGAGGCGACCTGTCCGAAGCAAAAAAGTGATTATTTTACGTAAGTAATCCGGTTTACATTTGCTTTTTCTGTTTTCATAGGCTACGATTTGTCTATGAAAGAAGAAAACACCAGCTTCAGATCGTCACTTGTCCGTACGGCTCTTCCGATAACCGGGCAGAGTCTCCTGCAGTCATCGTTCTCAGTCATCGACCAGCTGATGGTCGGGCAGCTGGGGAGTGTCAGCATAGCCGCAGTCGGAATTGCGGGGAAGTTCGCTTCCTTCTTCTCCGTCATAATCGCGGCAGTCATATCCGCCTACGGGATAATGCTGAGCCAGTACATAGGAAAGAAAGACGGAAAAGGTGAGGGTCATGCCTTCAGAATCACGTTCCTCATATCCTCCGTCGTCGTACTTGTGTTCCTTCTGCCGTCTATTGTTTTTCCGTCTTCGGTTATGCGGCTTTACATCTCTGATGCCGATACCGTTTCCGAAGCTGCGCTCTATCTGAGGATTGTCTCTGTCGGTTTTCCGTTCCAGGCGCTGACGCTTCTTTTCTCCACAATCCTGAGATGCCGCGACAGGGCATCGCTTCCGCTTCTTTCGTCTCTCTTCTCCGCCGTCGTCAACAGCGGCTTCAACTATCTCTTCATATTCGTATTCGACAGGGGCGTTGCCGGTGCGGCTGCGGCGACTGTGCTGAGCCAGGCTGTCGCTTTTGTCTTTGTTCTGATTCCGGCCGTAAGGTATATGCGTACGGAGAAGGGCGGAGAGAGCAGGGACTATGTGAAATCATTCTTCCGCATATTCCTTCCCATCATCTTCTGCGAGTTCTTCTGGGGACTCGGGGAGAATGTCTATGCCGCCGTCTACGGACACCTGGGAACGGCGAGTACGGCAGCCTATTCCCTCACGGGGCCTGTGCAGTCGCTCATGATCGGGGCGCTTACGGGCCTGAGCCAGGCTTCGGGTATACTCATCGGAAAGGACCTCGGAAAGCGGGATAAGGATGCGGCGTACAGTCATTCACTCCTCATCATACGCTGCGGCGTCATCTTCAGTGTCGCTCTCTCCGTGCTTCTCGTCTTTGTTCGCGGTTTCTACCTGGACCTCTACTCCGTTGAAGAAGAAGTGAAGAGCCTCGCTTCGGCTCTTCTCCTTGTCTACGCATTCTACGCTCCCGTCAAGGTCAGCAACATGATAATCGGCGGGGGAATCGTGAGAGCGGGAGGAAGAACGGATCTGAGCATGTATGTCGACCTCATAGGAACATGGTGCATAGGAGTTCCTGTGGCGCTCCTTACGTCATTCGTCTTCTCTCTTCCCGTATACTGGGTGTATGCCGCACTCAGTGGAGAGGAGTGCGTGAGACTCGGGATGGTAACGAAGCTCTTCAGAAGCAGAAGGTGGATGGAAAGTCTCTGAGGTATACCCGCCGGAAGCCTTCGGGAGAGTACGAGTAGTCCCTGTCCTCCGACGTTCTCAGAATGCGGCTGAAGCGCATGCCGCGGTGGATTATGACCGTGAGGCCGTCGTATCTTGCCATGTAGTGGAGGTTGCCCCTTACGTCACGGCAGTAGATCTGGAAGACGGAGGAATCGATCGAGTTCTCGCTTATGAGAAGGAAGAGTGCAGAGGTGAAGGAGGGGGAGGTGAGCGTCTTCTCGATATATCTTTCGGGACTGCGTACAAGGCAGACGATGTCGTATGTGGTGTTCATACTCTCCTGTTTAGCCCGAAAACGGAGAAATACAAAAAACGGCAAGGCGTTTTATTTACTTTTATACTGCGGAAGGACCATAATCCACATTTGATGAAAAAAACGATTCTTATTCTTCTGGCTCTTCTCTCCCTGATGCCTCTCGCTGCCACGGTCAGCGTCGAAGGTGCAACGGGACTGAGCTACAATATGACGGCCGACGGTTCTCCGAAGGTCTTCGGAGACCTGACAGTCACGTATGATGACTGGTCACTCTATACGGAATACAAGTACAGGAACACCTTCACGGCAGATATCCAGTACAAAAGCACGGAGGGAATACTCAACCAC
>CAVFVX010000118.1:0-7911 GCA_963626075.1 Acutalibacteraceae bacterium | reverse complement strand
GAGACGAAGCATTCTCTCGGAATCTCGGAACTTGAGGAACTGAAGAGAGTTCCCTCCTCCACCTGTCTCAGACACTCGAAGGACATGACGGAAGCTAACATCGTAAGGGCTAATGTCATGATTCTCTTCGCGACCAATGCCGCGATAAAGACGGAGACGGCTCCGTTCAACAGACAGAAGCTCGACAAAGCTGTCGAATTCGCTCTCACGAAGACTACGGACTACGAGGGAATGTATGAGGCCATGCAGGAGGAATTCAGGAAAGCGGGAGTCGCATTCTTCGTTCTTCCGAACATCCCCGGTTCGAAGCTCAACGGAGCCGTGAAGAAACTCAGGCGGAAGGCGGTTCTTCTCGTCTCCGACAGAAACAGAACCGTAGACACACTCTTCTTCACGCTCCTCCATGAAATCGCGCACATAAAGAACAACGACTGGGGACCGTATTTCGAGGAGGATGAGGGAGAAGCGGAGGAAAGAGCCAACAGATACGCGGAGGACATGCTGATTCCTCCCGAGAAGTACAGTGCGTTCTTCATATCCCGCGCATACGACAGGGAGAGCATCATCTCCTTCGCCAAAGAGATAAACCGCGATCCCGGCATCGTCGTCGCACGCCTCCAGAAGGACGGCGTCGTCAGATACGACGACAGGGAACTCAACTCTCTCAAGCACGTCTCAAGCATAAAACAGGACACTTCGATATGCCTCAGGCCCTTCGATGTGGACATATCTGAAGCGCTGAAATGAGGATAGACGGCCCTCTCAGGGGAAATATGCCGTTAATTTCATATCAATTCAAAAGATAAACTGTGGGATATTTTTGTAAAATTTATGCCCTTCTCTATTGCAACTGACCCCGATTTATGAAAAATAAAGCGTGCATGCTTTCCGGGTGCAGTTTGCACCTCATGCCTCCGGGTTTCCGGCAATATTTTTTGGGGGAAAAGATTTCTTTTCCAAAAGGTTATGCCATGATAGAACTTAGGCATTTACGAAAGGAGTTTGACGACTGCTGTCCGCTCGAGGACATCAACGTCACAATCAACAGCGGGGACGTAATAGCAGTCATAGGCCCCAGCGGCACGGGTAAGAGTACACTTCTCAGATGCATCAACATGCTCGAGGAACCGACAAGCGGCCAGATCATCGTCGACGGCGAGGACATCACGGCCAAGGGCTGTGACCTCAATGCGGTGAGGAAGAAGATGGGAATGGTCTTCCAGTCCTTCAACCTCTTCATGCACCAGACGGTAATCGAGAACATCATGAATCCGCAGATCACGCTTCTCGGAAGAGGCAGACAGGAAGCCTACGACAAGGCCATGGAGCTTCTCACGAGCGTCGGTCTTGCGACAAAGGTATTCTCTTACCCCGACGAGCTCTCAGGCGGCCAGCGCCAGCGTGTCGCAATCGCACGCGCTCTCGCAATGGATCCCGAGATCATCCTCTTCGACGAACCGACGAGTGCACTCGACCCGTCGATGATCGGGGAAGTGCAGTCGGTAATCAAGATGCTCGCAAAGTCGGGCCGCACGATGATGATCGTCACCCACGAGATGGACTTCGCCCGCAAGATTTCGAACCGCATCTTCTTCATGGACGAAGGCGGAATATACGAAGAGGGAACGCCGAAGGAGATCTTCGACCACCCGAAGAAAGAGAAGACGAGACGCTTCATACAGCGCCTCACGACCCTCAGATACAAGATCGAGTCCACAGAGTTCGATGTCGAGGCGATGAACGAGGAGCTGCAGAGCTACGGTGAGAAACTCCTCATCGAAAGCGAAAGACTGAGCAAGCTCAGCATCGCACTCGAGGAAATCTGCATCAACAATATCGCGGCATACGAGGACAATCCGGACATCGTCGCCCAGGTCGAGTACTCCGAAAAGAGTGATACCCTCTCCCTCTTCATCAAGTACAAGGGAGAGCCCGCAGAGGCAACGAAGAGCGACAATGAACTCTTCCTCTCGGTCCTCGCAGACAAGACGACGACTCTCAGGGAATACACGACGGATGACGCGGACGGCTACGTGAACCGCGTCGACCTCAGCTTCGGCTGGGTGGAGGAGGAATAAGCGATGAAGAAGACACTTACCGTATTACTCGTTATTCTCCTCTCTCTATTCACACTTTCCGCGGCAAAGTACCCCAAGGACACTCCCATAAGTGCCCTCAACGGAAAGAACATCGCTGTCCAGACCGCTGTCCTCTACGAGGAGCTCATAAAGGACAAGGTTCCCGACACGACCTTCCAGTACTACACGATGCCGAACGACATGATTTACGCCCTCACATCGGGCAAGGTCGATGCGTACCTCATCGAAGGCGTCAGCTACGGCATCCAGAAGGCGAACCATCCCGAGCTCGAGACACTGGACGAGGTTGCGGGCTACATCAATGCAACCTGCATCATCGGCAACAACGAGAAGCAGGATACGCTTCTGAGAGAGCTCAATGAATTCATAGCAGCCTGCAAGGAAGACGGAACCTCAGACTACCTCTACGACTACTGGATCAACAACTTCGACCCCGAGACGAGTACATTCTCCCTCGAACCCTTCACGGGTGAGAACGGGACGATATCGATTGCGGTCGAAGGCGGCTACGAACCCTTCTCCTTCGTATCCAACGGGGAGCTCAGCGGCTTCGACGTCGAGTTCATTTCCCGCTTCTGTCTTGCATACGGCTACACTCCCGTATTCTACGAGGTTCCCTTCGAGTCCATCGCCCCCGGAGTTGAAACCGGTAAGTACGACATCGGAATGAACATCGTCGTGAGCGAGGAGAGAAACGAGACGGGAACGCTCTCGGATGTCTACTACACCACTCCGATAAACCTTGTCGTAATCGGAGAGGAGACAAGCACGGAGACATTCATCGACAAGCTCGTATCATCGTTCAACAAGACATTCATCCGCGAGAACCGCTGGGAACTCTTCCTCGAGGGCGCCGGAGTCACGATTCTCATTACGCTCTGCTCGATAGTCCTCGGTACTCTTCTCGGCTTCCTGATCTACCTTCTCTGCCGACACGGCAATCCGGTTGCGAATGCGGTCAACAACTTCTACAACTGGCTTGTGGAGGGAATGCCGACAGTACTGTTACTGATGATTCTCTACTACATCGTCTTCGGTTCCTCACGCCTCAGCGGCATGTGGGTTTCCGTCGTGGGCTTCACCCTCATATTCTCATGCTCGATGTACGACATGCTCTGTGTGGGCTGCAAGGCAGTCCCCGACGGACAGCTCGAGGCTGCGAAGGCCCTCGGCTACACCGACAGCCAGTCGTTCTTCAAGATTCTGCTTCCGCAGGCTGCACAGCACTTCCTTCCGATCTACCGCAACGAGATCGTAACGCTCATCAAGGAGACATCGGTTGTCGGCTATATTGCGGTACTCGACCTTACGAAGATATCCGACCTGGTGAGAAGCCGAACCTACGAAGCATTCTTCCCGCTCATCGCGACGGCTGTCATCTACTTCATAATCGCGGCTGTCATGACAGAGATAGTGAAGAAGATCGAGTTCAGCATCAACCCGAAGAAGAGAAGCGAAGCAAAGATTCTCAAAGACATCAAGCAGTGGGAATAGAGATATTTCCGCGTCTTCTCGGCCCCGGATTTCCGGGGCATTTTCATCGTCTCCGGTCCTGTTGCCGAAGGCCCCGCCGTCCCGTACAATTACTCTGGCAGGAAAGATAGATGCAGAGGAATCTGCCACTGAGGAGAAACCATGAAAGCTTACAGAATTGAAAGAATGAAAATAAAAAGCAAAGATGAATTGAGATACGACCTCAAAGCAGAAGATGAGAAACTGGTTCTCTCGTCCGGGGACAGAGACAGACTCATGGCAATGCTCGATAATCCTCCGGAGCCGAACGGAAAGCTCATAAGCCTGTTCCGGAAGACGGGAACATCTGCCTGCTGACGACAATCCGCAGAAGGAAATCTCCGGTTATGAATCTCCCGGAGTTCTTCTGACGCATTTCATCATCACCCGGAAACAGATGAGCCGGGCACTGCCGGCTCTCTCTTATGTATTGTCTCCACTCTGAGGTTTCTCACCGTCATCCATATCGAAGTAGGATGAAATCATTTCAGATATATCCTCTCCCTGAACCTTCACGGACTGCACTTCTCCGATGTCCCCGTACTGGTAGATCTGGTCGAGCGCCTCGACAGCCGCGCGTATCTTCGTCCTCAGGAGGAAGCCGCTTCTCGACGCCATCTCGGTAAGGGCATGCGCATCGCATTCGATATCCCTGTCGTAGGCCCTTCTGTAGAGGTCTATGATGCTCTCCACCGATGCATTGAGCTCTTCCATGCTCAGGCTCTTGAGCTCGGTTCCCTTCGTAATCCTGTCGAGAGTATCCGTCATGGCCTTTCTCTCTTCCTCGCTCTTTGTGGAGAGAGCGACTTCGGAGTACTCGTTCTTCCCCGCAATGACCTCATCCGTGAACGACGAGGAGAATGCGAAGACGGAGTAGACACCCTCGAGAAGAGGAATCGGATTGAGGAACCTGTTGATGTTCAGGTATGCGTTTTCACGGCTCTTGCGAGGCATTCTTCCGATGAGCTCCGCTTCATCGAAAAGTATAACCCAGCCCTTGTAGCCCATTGTTCTGAAGAGCTTCGCCATGAAGCAGAAATAGTCGAAGGTATGCTTCTTCTGAACGAACGATTCCCGGAAGGAGGCCTTGTCGTCACAGTACTTCGTATAGAGTTTCTTGAGTGTTCCGAGGTTGACGAAATAACCCCTGAGGTCCGCATCCAGTGCGTCGATGTCGTCATCCCTGTGTCCCGAGGAGGAAAGAAGTGTTCTGAAGACGTAGTAGAGCTTGTCGGAAGGAAGCTTCTTGAGGGCGTAGAGGAACATTTCGTTCGCCTTCTCGCTCTCGGGAGAAAGACCTTCGAATATGCCGAGGATTCCGCTTTCGTTGCTCGACGGAAGATATGTATTCTCGATGATTCTCTTGTAGAGGCCCACGAGATTGTTCGGAGGAGTCTCCTTGCTGATTGATACAAGCGATACGACGTAGTTGTCTTCCTGCGCGAGTGAGAATACGGTGTTGAGCATGTGGGTCTTTCCCTCACCGTACTTGCCGATAATCACCCTGCCCTTCGATTTACCCTCTGCAACCTCAGCCATGTCTTCCTTTATGGAATCTATGAGTTCACGGCGAGAGGAGGAGAAATACTTACCGACCCTGCGTGACGGAATACCCGACCTCAGCGCCTCAATGAGGTGTCTTGCTTCCCAGTCCATCAGTTCTCCTCCTTTCTGTCCAGCTGCAGCGTGAATCTGTTGACAAGAAGCGGAAGCGACGTACCGCCGTACTTCGATTCCTTCATGAGCTTCTCCGCATCCTCCTTACCCAGCGTCACGGCAGAGCAGTCGTAGCTCTTGAAGAGCGTGGAGAGCCTGGAGGACATCTCGATGATGGCATCCTCCGTGTAGAGGGAGGCGTTGATCTTGTCGAGGTCCAGAAGATCCGTGTAGAGATTCACCCTCTTCGAGATTATCTCGTTCTGTATTCTGAGCCAGAGAGCCTGGTAGCTCTTCACTCCCGTCTTCTCGTTGTCGATGAGACTTCTCTCGAAGCCGAAGACGAGGAAGAAGTACCTGAATGTGTCGATATCATCTATGAGCTCGCGGATGGCCTCGTAGCCGTCGTCACGCCTCATCTTCGTGTACTTCACGGGATTGAGGGAGGAGGTGCTTATCATGCTCTCGAGGTTGTCGATGGAGACGAAGAGGCCGCTGTAGCCAGCCATCTTCACGAGCTCCGAGAGACTCCTCAGGAGGAAGCGCGCATTGAACTTGTTGATCTTGTATCCCGCAAGTCCCATTCCTCTGAGTGCGGCGATCTTTATCGTCTTGTCAGCCTTCAGCCACTTGTCAGTCATGTCCTTCGTCTCTCCGTCGAGCTTGAAGAGTCCGAGGTAGGATGAAGCGAGAATGGAGAGAATCTGGCCGAAGTTGTAGTCGAGATTCGGATTTCCCTGGTAGAAGTTTCTGATTCCCGCTCTCACTTCACTCTTCGAGTAGAACGATAGCTCTCCCCTGTCACCGAGCCACGAGGAGAATGTCTTCTCGTTGTCGATTGTGTAGTCGTAGCCGAGTTCGTTCACCATTCTGACGGCACTGCGCTTCACAAGGTCATCGAGGTCGAGCTTTTCAAACACGGCAAGGTAGAGATTGCTCAGGTCCGAGAGAAGAAGGTTCCTGCTGTCGAGTTCGACAGTGATGAAGCCGCTGTCCTCTGCGTCGAACGAGAGAAGCTTCAGGAGGTGACTCTTCCCGGAGCCCTTCTTTCCCGTGACGAACTTCATCTTGCTCCCGCCGTGGGAGATGAATGTGTCGAAATACTCCCGCTTTATGAATGATGACACCTTGTCCAGACCCACCGTAATCGAACGCAGAATGTCCCTGTCTACGGGAACACGTCCGAAGGAGAGCTCAACCATGGCCTTGTTAGCTTCCATTTGCCTTCTCCGTTATCTGAAGCAGATAGTGCTGAAGATCTGTTCGTTGCCGTTGGAATCGAGGATTCTGATTCCCTTTCCCCTTCCCGTCGAGAAGGAAACGGACTTTCCGCTCTTCGTAACGAAACCGCCCTTCTCGTTCTCCTGGTAGAGACGTGCGACGTCGAATGCGAAGGCGGTGTCGTCGTAATCCTTTCTGCTTCTTGAAAGAGGAACCATGATTTTGTAGAGATCGAGGAGAGTAAGATAGGAGCCGAATGTGAACTTTCTGCTTCCGGCCTTCTCGTTCTCACGCGCAATCATGAGTGTATATGCATTCTCGAGGTCCTGCGCAAAAGAGAGAGCGTTGAATGCCGCTTCCTCGAGCTTGTCGACGAGCTCCTTCGTCCTGTCCGCAAGATATGCCGGCCTCATCGTTGCGACCTTCTTCTTTCCGAGAACGACTTCCTGGTTCTCCGCATCAAGCTTTATCTTCGTCGGGAATACCTCGAACGAGGGATAGTCGCCAACTACATCGAGACCCTTGGCTCTGAGGGATGAAAGCATCTCCTCTGTGAACTTTCCTTCTGCGAAGTATGCCCTGTAGTCGAATGACGACAGACACTCCGAAAGAGCGGACCTGGCTTCAAGATAGACAGCCGTTGCCGTCTCGAGAGCAGCAGAATCCTTCTCGGCAGCCTTCAGGTCTCCGTTCAGAACGTCCTTTGCAACCTTGCCCTCAAGACTCGTAACCTTCTTGAGCGCATCCTTTACATTCTTTTCGATGGGCTTGAACCCTTCGAGGAATTCTTCATAAATCATTGAACAACCTCACTTGGAAAGAATATAGCACAGAGAACAGCAAAGAAAAAAGAAGAAAGGAAAACAAGTAGGAAAAATATCCGAAATCAGATGTGTCTATCGAGATTTTTCCAAAGTACGAATTTCTTACTTTGTTATTGCTTTTTAGTGCATTTTTCAACCATTTTAACTTGCTTTTTCGTGCATCTTCGCGATATTTTAACTTGCTTTTTCGTGAAACATTGTAATATAATTTTTGTAATGAAAATAAATTAGATTCCGGAAATTTGTGAACATATGTTGAAAAGGAAAATATACCGAAGTTTCGACCAATCCCCTGACCTCCCCGAACTAACATAATCCCTGTCAATTGCAAATCCATGCGATAGATAGCCCCGGAAAAAGGGGCATTTATTATGCATATTCGGCCGGAAAATAGTTGCACGGCGTCTCACGGCATTATATACTGTATGAGAGGTGCAATATGTACGTACACGCTATACCGATCAAGAAGGAAAACAGGAGCAGACTTGTTCTCGTGCAGGGCTATAAGGGAGAAAACGGGAAAAGATGCACAAAAGTCGTGGAGGATTTCGGCTATACAGATGAACTTGAGAAGGAATACGGGGAGAGTTACCTCGATC
>CAVFVX010000117.1:0-8240 GCA_963626075.1 Acutalibacteraceae bacterium | reverse complement strand
GCTATGCAGAGCTCTATTCCTCACTCTGACAGAGACAGCACCTCCGGGTGCTGTTTCTACTCTGTGAGTCTGAAGAGATCATCCATCATGACTTCACTGTGCACGATGGAGCTGTGGATGTTTCTCTTCACGCCGTAGGTCGTGATGAACGTAAGAATCAGGGCCTTCTTCGTCTTCGTGACGTGCTCGAAGAGAGAAAGACGCTCTCTCAGCTTCCTTTCATACTCCTCGGTTATGACGTATTCTCCCACCGAATATTTCATCTCGCATATGTTGATGACGCTGTCATTGCGGTCGATGAGCATGTCGATCCGGCCGCCGTTCCACTCCGATCCGTCCTTGTCGGTAAAGGCTTTCTTCTGCCAGGAGTACACGTTCGAGAGAACTCCGAGAATCCCCAGTCTGGCCTTGATTTCACGGACATGATGGAGGCACACCTGCTCGAAGGCATATCCCGTCCAGGCATTCTTCGCCCCGCTTGAGGACAAATTCGTCCAGAAGCTCCGATCCTGGCTGTCATTATTCTCCACGAACCGCAGATGGAAGAGGGAGAAAAGATCTGTCAGCTGATAGACGGCATCACGTTCGGCCTTGCCGATGGAAACATATCTGCGGATGAAATCGCATGAGGAAAGATTAACCAGTATTGAAGAAAGCTCACTCCCCTGAAGTCCTGTTGCCTCCCTGATTTCACTGTTCGTCATTCCCGCCATTTTCGAAGCAAGAGCTTCAATCACCTTCCTGCAGGACTTCGATTCCCTGAAGAGGGAACGGAAAAGAAAATCGAATTCAGGTTTCAATGGTGCCCCTTCTCTGAAGAAGAGTTCATCGATGTTTTCCGAGAGCGGAATATCCGGACGGAGCATGTCCAGGTAATAGGGAATTCCACCGAGAATCATATAGAGCTCAAGTATCTTGCAGCGGCTGAGAATAACCCCCTTCATCTCCTTCAGATACAGCTCGGTCTCCCCGAGAGTGAAAGGAGCGAGATAGATTGCCCTGCTGACTCTGCCGTAAAGGCCGCCCTTGTCCCCGATAAGCTTATCCATCATCCAGGTCGTGGCACTGCCGCAGACAAAGAGCTTCAAAGAGACCTTCGAAGGCCACATATTCCAGAAGAAGGAGAAAGCCTGAAGGAAATCGCTTTCCTTTCCGTCCATCCAGGGAAGCTCGTCGAGAAAGACCAGTACCTTCTCCTTACCAAGAGAGAGAAGATATTCATTCAGCATGTTAAATGCCTCATACCAGTCTCCCGGAGTCCCGGTCTTCCTTCCGGAGTATCTTGAGAGAGTGAATCCGAACTGTTTCAGAAGCGCCTTCCTGTCTGCTTCATAGATACCCGTGAAGCTGAAATCGAACTTCTCATCGAAATAGGTCTTTACAAGGTATGTCTTGCCGACGCGCCTTCTTCCGTAGAGTGCAACGAGCTCAGACTTCGGAGACTCGTAGTACTCCTTTATGAGTTTCTGCTCATACTTTCTTCCTATTATCTTTCCTTCACTCATGCCTTAATTTTAAAACAAGAATAATGAATATTCAACGTTTTTCCCCTTAAGTGGTCCAAAAAGAGGAGTTAGGGGGAACAACGAAATGTAATGTCGGACAAAACGTTATTATATGTTGTCTTTTGTCCTGTTAGTCAGCCAAGCACAAGAAAAGCCTTGAGAATGGAAAAAAACACGTCGGCGGTTATCTGTAGAGCTCTGTTCTCCTGTCACGGAATACGGGGATGTTCTCCCTTGCTGTCCTGAGAAGCTCCTCGTCAATCGGGGCGACAATAACGGCTTCATCTCCGTCCGTCTTCGCAAGCTTCTCCCCCGAAGGACCGTAGATTGTGGAGTACCCGGCGCCTTCGACAAGCGGAGTCTTACCGACCGCGGAGGAGAGAACGACGAACATCTCGTTCTCGAGGGCGCGTGAGCGTGCGAAGATGAGAAGCGCCGTGCTTCTCTCTTTCGGCCAGAATGTGGAGACGAAGAGAACTTCGACTCCCTCGAGGGCCAGTGTCCTCGCAGTCTCCGGAAATCTGAGGTCATAACACAGAAGAATGCCGCACTTGATTCCGTCAAGATAGAACGTACATAGGCTCTTCCCCTTCTCGAATTTCTCATCCTCCCCCAGCGGCGAGAAGAGATGGGTCTTGTCGTACTCGGCTTCGAGATGGCCCGCCTTATTGAATACATAGCATGTGTTGTAGAACTTCCCGTCCTTCTTCGTGATGACGGATCCGCCTACGATATTGATACTGTATCTTATGGAAAGAGAAGCGAGAAAGGCCTTTGTCTCCATGCCGTCCTCGTCGGCATAGTCAGCGGGGTTTTCGGGACAGAATCCGGTGTCCCAGAGCTCGGGAAGAAGAACGGTGTCCGCACCCGCCGCGGCAGCCTCCCCGACAAGGAGCGCAGCCCTGTTGTAGTTCTCGCCCTTTCTCGAATACGTCACATTCATCTGTACTGCAGCTGTCTTCATATCTCCGCCTCCGGCCTTTCTCTTCTTATATCTTCCGCTTCCGGCCGTGTCAACCGCCGTCACGAACACTGCTGAAGGGGCTGGAACACCGGAACCTTTCTCGTCCAGCCGTATAGATCCTCACCTCTTCCCGACTGGATGGAATAGAGTGTGGAATAGAGCTTCTGCGACAGCTCCCCGACGGCATTGCCGTTCACAACGTATTCCCTTCCTCTGTAGGTAAGAGAGCCGATTGGTGATATCACGCATGCGGTACCGGAGGAGAAGACCTCTCTGAGTCTTCCGTTTACTGCCCCCTCGAGAACCTCCTCGAGGCTCACCTTCCTTTCACTGACCTTCACACCCCAGCTGCAGAGCAGTCTGATGACACTGTCACGTGTGATTCCGGGAAGAATGGTTCCGTCATCGAGTGACGCGGTAGCCACTTCATCATCGAATACGAAGAATGCATTGGAGGTACCGACCTCCTCGACATATCTTCCTTCCTTTCCGTCAAGCCAGAGCACATCCCTGCATCCGGAAGCAGCTGCATTCACCCCCGCTCTCATCGCCCCGCCGTAGTTGCCGCCGGCCTTGACGCATCCCGTTCCGCCGGGGAAAGAGCGCTTGTACTCGTCCTGGATGAAGATGCGCGTCGTGTTGAGTCCCGAGTTGTTCGCCTCATAGTAGGCACCGGCAGGAGTTGCGATTACGACGAATTCATAGGTTGTTGAGGCATGAACACCGAATGCCGGCTGGGTGCCGAAGATGAACGGCCTTATGTAGAGTGCGGTACCCTCACGCGAAGGAACCCAGTCGTGAACGACGGAGACAAGATTCTCGACGGCATCGACGAGAAGTCCCTCGGGAAGAGGAGGAATGCACATTCTCTCGCACGATTTTCTGAGGCGTCTGTCGTTCATGTCGGGACGGAAAAGGAAGATGTCACCGGAGGGTGACCTGTAGGCCTTCATGCCTTCGAAGACACTCTGGGCATAGTGGAAGACCACAGATGCCGGATCCAGCATCAGCGGCCCGTACGGGACGATGCGGCAGTCATGCCAGCCCTCGACGGTATTGTAGTCCGCCTGGAACATATAAGGGGTGAAAAACTTCGAGAAGCCGAGGTGACTTTCGTCCATCTCGCATTTCTTCTCATTCTCAGCCTTAACGAATCTGATGTCATAGCTCATGGCTTTCCTCCATACAATCACACCGAAGTGCGTATTCCGTTATAAGGCAACCTCTCTCTTTCTCTTCTACGCGTCCCTTCCTCCCGGGACCCGTTTTCTCCTTCCTGACGCAGTGAAAAACCCGCCTCAGACGAGACGGGCACAATGACAAATCCTCTTATGCAATTCAAACCGGACCTGACACAGCTGCAGCCGTCTCAATAACAACCAATTTATAAATTGCACAGTTTTGTAGCATTATTTTGAGTTTTACGTCAATTCGCAATCTTTCAAAAAATCGACAATCCAACGTAAAATTCAAGAAGAAAAGACAGAAAACGAACAAAATACTTCATATACTACGGGTCTTCCTCACGTTTGTGTTCATCATCCTCCGTCCGATACTCCTGTACATGAACCTCTTCAGAGCGGACATCTCCTTGTCCGTGGCCGGAAAGAAGGTCGTCAGGAGAATCTTAGACACCGTAATCCCCGTTTTTTCCTTCGCTCTGTCATTCATCCCGCCTTCCCCCTCTGAAAACCGACACGACAGGACTTTTTTGTTAACATTTCTCAAACAGATCCAGTGTATACTGAGAATACCTACAAGGAGATAAGATATGACGAAAGTATGCGTGGTTACGGGCGGCGGCTCGGGAATGGGACTAAGTGCGGCACTATTCATGCCGAAGGACAGGATAGTGGTCGTATCGGGAAGGACGGAGAAAAAACTCGAGAACGCAGTCGGAAAACTGAAGGCAGCGGGCTTCGAGGCATATGCGAAGACATGCGACACCTCGAAGAGGGAGAGCGTGAAGGCTCTCGCAGAGTACTCGGCAACACTCGGAGAGATTACGAATGTAATCCATGCAGCGGGCGTATCCCCGGCGATGAAGGTGACTCCCGAGGAAATCATGAGAATCAACGCATTCGGAACGGTATATGTAAACCAGGAATTCTCACGTCTCATGCATAAGGGCTCTGTAATCGTCGACATCGCCTCGATGTCAGCCTATGCAATGCCGGAGATAGCGATTCCGAAGAAGGCCTACCCTCTTGCCGAGACAGACGAGGCTCTCTTTCTGAAGAAGACACTCAAGATGACGAAGATGATAAAGGACGCCTACCAGAAGAACGGCTATGCCTACTCGGTATCGAAGAACTTCGTCACGTGGTATGCGGCGAAGTCGGCATTCGACTACGGTGAGAAGGGAATAAGAGTCGTATCCCTCTCCCCGGGACTCATCGCAACGGACATGGGCAACCTCGAGACGGAGCACGGCGGAAGCATGCTCGCTACTTCCTGCGAGAAGAGAATGGGAACCCCCGAGGAGCTCGGCTTTGCGATTGCCTCCCTTGCCGACGAACGGAACGGCTACCTCGCAGGCGTCGACATTCTCTGCGACGGCGGTACAATCAGAGGCATGAAGGAATTCAGAAAACCGAAGAAGAGATAAAGAGAAGGGGCGGAGAAGATAATCCACCCTCTTTTTAATACCGAACATAATTAGAGAATTTATCTGACTTTGTCTCAAAATCGGGGATTTTGCAGTTTTAATACAAAATAAAATCGGGGATTTTGCAGTTTTTCTGCACAATAAAATTTGCTAAAACTGTTTTATGATGCTAATTTATCTCTATGGAGATCTTCAGAAGGAAAATTTACGACTCGCTCGTTGAATGGAAAAACACCTCTCACGGGAAGTACGCGCTTCTCATTGAGGGCCCGCGACGCGTGGGAAAATCGACTGTTGTGAAGGAGTTCGCATCAAAGGAATACAGAAGCTTCATCCTGATTGACTTTTCCGAAGTCTCCGAAGACATAAAGGAACTCTTCAATCACATTTCAGACCTCAACTATTTCTTTCTGCAACTTCAGTTCAGAACGGGAGTCAGCCTTCACGAAAGAGAATCCCTTATTGTCTTCGACGAAGTCCAGCGTTTTCCCCAGGCAAGGCAGGCCATAAAGCATCTCGTCGCCGACGGCAGGTACGACTACATAGAGACCGGTTCCCTCATCTCGATAAAGAAGAACGTCGAAAACATTCTCATCCCAAGCGAAGAGAAGAAGATTCAGATGCATCCCATGGATTTCGAAGAGTTTCTCCGGGCTGTCGGGAAGGAAACCGCCTTCACCATGATGAAAACCTTCTTTCAGACGAAGAAACCTCTTGGAGAGGCAGGGCTTAGAGAAGGAATGAGGCTTTTCAGGCTCTACATGGTAGTCGGAGGCATGCCGCAGGCTGTGAGCGAATACCTCGAGTCGAACAACCTCGAGAGCGTCGACGACATGAAACGCTCGATTATCGACCTGTACGAAGATGACTTTTACAAGATAGATTCCTCGGGAGCGCTTTCTCTTCTTTTCGACAATATTCCCGGAGAACTGAGCACCGGATCCACACGTTACAACGTCTCCGGAGTGGATTCCTCCAGGCGTCCGTCTGACAATCCCGTTCTCTCGAAAATTGCAGAGCTCATATCGTCCCGGACCGTACTGGCCTGCTATCACACAAATGATCCGGGAACTGGTTTTTCGCTTACGAAGGACCTCAGAAAGTTCAAGCTCTACCTTGCCGACACGGGGCTCTTCATAACCCTGGCCTTCAAAGACAAGGCCTTCACCGACAATCTTCTCTACAGAGGGCTGATGTCGGACAAGCTTCCCGTGAACCTGGGGTATGTCTACGAGAACATCACAGCCCAGATGCTCAGCGCGAAGGGGGACAACCTCTTCTATCACACCTTCTACTCCAAGGATTCCAATCATACCTACGAGATAGACTTCCTTCTCTCCCGCAGCAACAGGATATGTCCGGTCGAAGTGAAGTCGTCGTCATACCTTGTCCACACCTCCCTCGACAGGTTCTACGAGAAGTATCACTCGAAAATAAACACGAGGTATCTTGTCTACCCCAAGGACTACAGAAAGGACGGGGACATCCTCTGCATTCCGCCCTTCTTCGTTCCTTTTATCTGAAGGAATGTTGACACCTTACCCTTCAATTGATTAATTTTCCCTTATCAAGGGAGACGATTGTGGACAGCAGGGTATGGAGCATCATCATTGATTCCTTCTGGAAGATTCTGAAGCCCGGACTCCAGCAGACCATACCGCTGACGCTTCTCTCGTTCTTCTTCGCCCTCATCATCGCGACAATCGTAGCTCTGATTCAGATAGCGAAGATTCCCGTACTGAAGAACATATGCCGCTTCTACATATGGGTCGTAAGGGGAACGCCGCTCCTCGTGCAGCTCTTCGTGATCTTCTACGGTCTTCCGTCCCTCGGTGTCCTCATAGACCCCTTTCCCGCCGCAGTCATCGTCTTCTCCATTAACGAGGGAGCATACTCGGCGGAAACCATCAGGGCCGCAATCCTTGCAGTCCCCCGTGGACAGCTCGAAGCGGGAGAATGCGTAGGGATGAGCTGGCTGCAGACAATGCGGAGAATTGTACTTCCGCAGGCATTCCGCATCGCATTCCCGTCCCTCTTCAATTCACTCATAAGCATGGTCAAGGACACCTCCCTTGCTGCAAACATCACCGTCACGGAGATGTTCATGGCGACGCAGAGGATAGTCGCAAGAACATACGAGCCTCTCGTTCTCTACATAGAGGTCGGACTCATCTACCTCTTGATGTGCACACTGCTGACGAAGGTGCAGGCATGGGGAGAGAAGAAGTTCCGCACTAAGGGATGGTGATAGATGATTCTTAAGGTAGACGACATAAAGAAGAGCTTCGGAGACCTGCACGTCCTCAACGGGATATCCCTCTCCGTGGAGAAAGGCGACGTCATAGCCGTACTCGGTCCCTCGGGCGGCGGCAAGACGACACTGCTGAGATGCCTCGACTTCCTCGAGAAGGCGGACAGCGGAAGAATGACCTTCAACAATAAGGAATACGACCTTGCAACTATAACGAAGAAGGAAATCCGGGAAATAAGGATGCACACGGGCTTCGTCTTCCAGAACTACAACCTCTTTTCAAACAGAACGGCCCTCGAGAACGTGATGGAAGGTCTCGTCGTAGCGCGGAAGATGAAGAAGGAGGAAGCGAAGGAGAAGGCACTGAGAAACCTCGAGAAGGTCGGAATGCTCGAAAGAGCATCTTACTACCCTTCCCAGCTCTCGGGCGGCCAGCAGCAGAGAGTCGCAATTGCGAGAGCTCTCGCACTCGACCCGTCCCTCATATACTTCGACGAACCCACCTCCGCACTCGACCCCGAACTCACGGGAGAGGTGCTTTCCGTAATGAAGGCCCTCGCGGACGAAGGCATGACGATGATTGTCGTGACGCACGAGATGAGCTTCGCCCGCTCCGTCGCAAACCGCTGCATATTCATGGAGGGCGGCGTTACAGTCGAGGAGGGAGAGACGAAGAGCTTCTTCACACACCCGGAAAAGGAACGAACAAAGGAGTTCATATCTCGAATGGAACTCTCGGAAATAGAGTAGGATTGATAAAGAGACCTTCAACACATCAACAACCTACGGGGCAAGCCCCGGGGTATGAGAATGCTTAACGGCGACTTCATACCCGTTGATTAGCCCAGGTGCTTCGAGCACTACGTTACCGGGAAATATACAGGCACCGGAGGATGTTGCCCTAGTCCTCCG
>CAVFVX010000116.1:0-8266 GCA_963626075.1 Acutalibacteraceae bacterium | reverse complement strand
GCATATGACAGTCTTTGAGAATGTAGCCTTCGGTCTGAGAGTAAGAGGTGAGAAGGAGAATATTCAGAAGCGCGTCATGGACGCCCTCTCATCCGTTAAGCTCGAAGACTATGCTGCACGTTATCCGCAGTCTCTTTCGGGAGGTCAGCAGCAGAGAGTCGCCTTTGCCAGAGCACTCGTGATCGGCAGCGGCTGCATACTGTTCGATGAACCTTTATCGGCACTGGATGCGCTTCTGAGGGAGAAGATGAGAGAGGAGCTCAAGGCTCTTGTCTCTGAATATAAGACAACCGCTGTCTTCGTCACACACGACCAGAGCGAGGCGATGAGCATGAGCGACAGCATCGCCGTTCTCAACAAAGGCCGTATAGAACAGTACGACAGTCCGGAAAACATATACTCGCACCCGTCCACACTCTTCACAGCCTCGTTCATCGGGGCCTCGGACTGGATTGATTCAGCAACCATGATAAGACCGGAGAAGCTCACGACCGAACCCTCTGACGAGGAGTTCGTCACTACCGTGAAGAACTCGGTCTTCCTGGGGAACATGTACCGTGTCAATCTCACATACCGTGACAGGGACTGGGTCTACTACTCGGAAAAAAGCCTTACTCCCGATGAAGAGCTTACGCTCTACACGGAGAAGGACAACATCATAAGAATCAGAGAGGATTGAAGAAATGAAGAAGTTTCTCATAGTCATGGTGACTATAATCGTTTCCTTATCCCTCTTCGCTTCCGGAGCAGCGGAGACATCATCCGCAGAGGAGACGAAGTCGGACAAGGTCGTCGTATATATGCCGTCTCCCGCGGGACTTGCAGATAAGCTTGCGGCGGGATTCGAGGCGAAGACCGGAATAAAGATCGAGGTGTTCCAGGGAACGACGGGTGAGATTCTCGCCAGACTCGAGGCCGAGAAGGCAAACCCGGTGGCCGACGTCGTCATCCTTGCTTCCTGGTCCGACGGACTTTCCCTCAAGAGCGAAGGCGGTCTCTACTCATATGTTCCCGGGAACAGCGAAAACGCAATCTGGGTCGATGAGGACAATACCCTCTACGGCTATTCCGCATCCGCTGTCGGCGTAATCTACAACACCACAGTCTACGAAACACTCAATGCGGACTGGAATGAGCTCACTTCTGCAGAGTACAGAAACCAGCTTGCAATTCCCGACCCGGAGAAGAGCGGTGCATGCAAGGACTTCCTCGCGGGCTTCGTCAACACCTACGGCTGGGACACAGTCGAAGGATGGGCTGAGAACGGCATGATCGTTCCCGGTGCCAACAAGGCTGCACTCGAGGCCGTCACGACGGGCGAAGTCGGAATACTCGTCGCGGGAGTCGACTACAACGCATATTCCTCAATGGCCAAGGGTGAGCCTATTGCAATCTACTACCCCGAGGGCGGCACTGTCGTGAACCCCAGACCCGCGATGATCATGAAGACTGCTCCGGATCTTGATAACGCGAAGCTCTTCATGGATTATCTCTACTCCGACGAGGCACAGGAGCTTGTCGCAAAGGCATACCTTCTTCCCGGCTCGTCGACAGTAAGCGCCATCGGCCGTTCGACACTCGAGGAGATTCCCCGGATAAAGACCGACTGGACGGAGATGATGAAGATTTCCACTGAAGCGGCAGCACGCCTCAACGAACTCTGCAAATAATGAAGAATCTTTCCGATAGACGACAGAATGCGAAGACTGCAGTGCTTGCTGCAGTCCTCGTCTTTTTCATTATCTGCCCGCTGGCGCTCGTCTTCATCCGCTCAATCGTCACCGACGGAAAGGTTGACTTCGGGGCCTTCTGGAGTGTTCTCACGAAGGAAGGAAACCTCAGGATGATTCTGAACAGCCTCCTTCTGGCTCTTGCCGTCGTTGTCCTCTCGACTCTCATCGCATTCCCTCTTGCATATATTCTGACGAAGACCAGGCTCTCCAGGGTGAAGGCGCTCGATATCGTCTTCCTCATCCCGTTCATGACGCCGCCGTACATCGCGTCCATGGGCTGGATTCTCTTCATGCAGAAGAAGGGACTCCTGCAGCAGCTCATTCCGGCTGCAGCGGGAAGCGAGAACCGGTTCTTCACGTTCGGCGGCCTTGTTCTCGTCATGTCGCTTCATGTCTTCCCGTTCCTCCTGACGATTCTCAGGAATGCGATACTCAACATTCCCTCGTCCCTCGAGGATGCCGCCTCTGTCTACGGCGCATCCTTTCCGGTGAGGATAAGGAAGGTTCTTCTTCCGCTTCTCAGCGGAAACTATGCCATCGGTGCGCTTCTTGTGTTCGTGAAGACCCTCTCGGAGTACGGAACCCCGTCGACTCTGGGCCACAGGATAGGCTATGACGTCTTCACGACTGAAATCCACCGCTATGCAACGGTCTATCCGATAGACTTCGGCTCGAGTGCGACCCTTGCCTCCGTCCTCGTTTCAATCTGCCTTGTGCTGTGGCTCTTCCAGAACTGGATCACCGCACACCATACCTACAACCTCGTGGGAGGAAAGGGCGGAAGAGTGAAGGAGAGCGCGGGGAGCAGAACGGTCATGATCCTTTGTGTCGTCTTCATCTCACTCGTATTGTTCCTCTCCGTCGTGATTCCCTATTTCTCGATAATATCGACATCGCTGATAAAGCTCAGGGGCTACGGACTGAAGAAGGGCAACTTCACCTTCGAGCACTACATAAACCTCTTCACGGAGAATCAGAAGGGCATAAGCGCGCTTCTGAATTCTCTCTTCCTCTCCGTCATGAGTGCGACAATCGCCGCCGTCATCGGAACGGCTGTCGTCGTGGCAGTGAGAAAGACGAAGTCGAAGCTCGGCAAGGCTCTCGAGGCCGTGGCGCTGCTTCCCGAAATGCTTCCTTCAATCGTTCTTGTCATCGGTCTCATGCTCTTCTGGAACGGCATCTACAAGGTGATTCCCGTCTACAATACTATCTGGATTCTCGTTATTGCATACACCGTTCTTTTCCTGCCTTATACCGTCCAGTACGTGACATCGTCCTTCATGCAGATAAGTCCATCCCTTCTGGAGGCGGGGCGTGTCTTCGGAGCGGGAGAGGGTTATGTCTTCAGGCACATCACGCTTCCCCTGATAATGAAGGGAATAGCCTCGGGCTGGATGATGACCTTCATCATCGCCTTCCGTGAGCTTGTGACGGCTTCCCTCATTGCACCTCCGAATACGCGCGTGGTGTCCACATACATCGTAAGGGAGTTCGAGCAGGGGAGTGTCTCGACGGGTATGGCCATGGCCGTCATCTGCGTGCTGTTCACGACAACGTCTCTTCTCATTCTCAACACCGTGATGAACAGGAAGAAGTGATTTTCCTGGAAATGGTGTATACTGCTTCCATGAAGAAGACATTCCGTATAGGGGAGATGGCCTCTCTCAGCGGCCTCACGCCCCGTACCATCAGATACTACATGGAGCTCGGCCTTCTCCCCGAGGAGAGGACCGACGGGGGACAGCGTACCTTCACGAACAGCGACCTCGTATATCTCAAGCGCATCGGGGAACTCAAGGAGCTCGGCTTCTCCCTCGAGGAGATAAAGCGGATCATAAGCCTCAGGAAGGAAGACGAGAGCGGAAGTCTGAGAAGAGAGGAGCTCCTGAGGCAGTACCGCGCGAAGCTCAGTGATGACAAGACGAAGGTGAAAAAGCTCGAGGAACATATATCCGAGCTCGAATGGCACATAAAACAGCTCGAAGAGGCCGAGAAGGACGGATCCTTCCGTTCATGCCCCGGCTCGAGCTGTATAACCTGTCTCTACAGAGACAAGTGCATATTCTTCAGAAAAGAGGATTAGTTCTGGGCGTTGTAGACGTCCAGTGCATCCTGCACCGTCTTCACCATCTCGCTTACGGCGTCGTCTATGTCCTTTCCGTTCACTGCGTCGGAGACGTTCTTCTGGAAGGAGTAGTAGATAGTGTAAGCTGACGGGAGCCATACGTTCACGGCTTCTCCGTCGGAGTCTTCGAGGTATTCGAGGGCTACCCTGTAGAGGGGATTCTCTTCCAGAAACTCCGTGTATTCCTCCGATGTATATGCTTCGGTGTTGACGGGAACGTATCCCGTCATTTCGCTCCAGTAAGCCTGCACCTCTGCGGACGAGAGGTATTCGAGTACCGTCTTCACGGCTTCGGAGGAGGTGAAGGAGAAGAGCGCCCCTCCCGATACTATCGCCTTCCCGTTCGATGTTTCGTTTACAAGCGGTACTCTTGCAACTCCCACTTCGAACGAGTCACCGACGGAGGAGAGAATCTTCGTGAGGTTCGAGGAGGATGCGAGCATGCTCGCAGTGCGTCCCGCGAGAAAATCGTCGCTGACGCCGCTTGTGACGGCGCTGCAGCAGCCCGTTCTGAAGAGCTCCGTCCACTTCTCGAGGAATGCCCTGTAGGTTCCCTCTTCACCGAAGAGAACCTTCGTTGCTCCTCCCTCGTGACCGTTTTTGTTGTTCACGAGATAGGTGCCTCCGTTCTGCTGGGATATGAAGTAACTCAGTTCATATGTTGTCGGAACACCGGAGAAGAAGGAGAGGGTGAGGCTGCCGCTCCCGTCCTTCTCTGCAACAAGCGGGGCGACTGCCGTCATCTCGTCTATCGTCGTCGGAACCGTTACTCCCTTTTCGTCGAAGAGCGTCTTATTGTAGAAGTAGAGGAGAGCCGAGCCGTTGAAGGGAAGGGCTATCGTACCCTTTTCAGAGGTGTAGGATGCGAGAGCTGCGGGGAGGATCGAGGAGGTGTCGAGTCCGAGTTCCTCGAGGGTGACGACTGCTCCGGTATGATCCATATCGAGGGCGGCTGTGGCGTCCATCATTGCGATGTCGGGGAGAGAATCCGTGCCGAGGGCCGCATTGACCTTCGTGAGTACATCGTTTGCCTTTCCCTGGTAGACGGCTTCGATTTCGATTCCCTTCTCCTTTCCGGTTCCCTCGTTGAATTCCTCCACGATTTCCTCGAATGCACTGAGTGCCGTCCCCTGGCTCGAGTGCCAGATGGTGACGGTTGTCATGTCACTCTTCTCGCTGCTTCCGCCGGCGAAGATGAGTGAACAGAGAAGAATTAAAATCAGAACGACGGATGGTCTTTTCATTTCAAGAACTCCTATTTTCTTATGAGTGTCTCCTCGATCCTGCTCTTCGTGAGAGCAAGGACAAGGAGGAACGGCAGTGTTATTACGGCGATGGTTGCGCTGAGCGCACCCTTTTCTCCGCTTTCGGCGAACCCCAGCATCGTGAGCCCGACCTGGATTGTTCTCGTATTCGTCCTGTTGGTGACGAGAAGGGGCCAGAGATAGCTGTTGAAGGAGGTTATGAGGCTCTGGATGAAGACTGTCAGCACTACGGATTCCGAGAGCGGAACGAGAACGGAGAAGATGTACCTGAGGTCTCCCGCGCCGTCGATCTTCGCAGCCTCGTAGCACTCCCTTCCCATTGCACTGAAGTAGCCCGATAGAAGGAGCATCTGGGAAGCGCTGAAGAGGGAGGTGATGATTATCCCGAGGTGCGTATCGAGAAGATGGAGGGAGGACACCGTCCTGTAGTTCTGGTAGAGCACCGCATCAGAGGGGATGAAGAGCGTGAGAACGAGAATGGAGAGCACAAGTTTCTTTCCTCTGAACCTCAGGTGCGTGAATGCGTAGGCGGCAAAGAGCGCGGTGATGACTCTCGCTGCCGCCGTCTCGATGCTTGTTGCTATCGAATTCATGAGATAGACGGAGAAGTGCTTCTCAGTCAGGGCCTTCTTCCAGTTCTCCCATACCGGGGAGGAGGGAAGGACCCTGAGAGCGTTGAAATCCTTCTGTGAGAAAAGCGAGGAGGAGAAGATGTAGAAGACGGGGAAGACGATGATGATGCAGAGTACGGTAAGAAGAACGATTCTCACGGCCTTTCTGATTCTGTCTTTAGTTCTCATGCTTCCTCCTTCTCCCTGCAATAATCATGAAAAGTATGACGACAAGGAGGATAAGCGACGAGAGCGAATTCTGCACGGCTCTGTTGCCGCTGCGGAATGCCTCGGTGTAGTAGTAGAACATGACGGTCTCCGTGCTTCTGTACGGGCCGCCCTCGGTGAGGATTATGACGGGAGCGGAAATCAGGAGGGCGTCCTTGAGGGCGAGGAGCATCGTCACGACGACAGTGTGAATCACCTGGGGAAGTTCTATCGAGAAGAAGAGTCTTTCTCCTCCCGCTCCGTCCATCCTCGCCGCTTCGATTATCGATTTGTCAATCGAGCGGAAGGAGCACAGAAGGAGAATGTAATCGAGTCCGAAGTCGAGGAACACCGAGAGGATGACGAGAGTCAGCATGGCCCCCGCCTCTGTCGTGATTCCGCCGAAGGAGGTTCCGAGGAGACTGTTGATTACGCTGTTCTTTCCCCTGAAGAGCTCCTTCATCGTGAGGGAGTATGCCGAGAGCGACACGGCAAGCGGAAGGAAGAAGATGTATTCGGGAATGAAGGAGAGTCTGCTTTTTCTCCGTGTCAGCGATGCGGCGAGAAGCGTCAGGAATGTGTTGACGGGAACGAAGATGGCGACGAAGACGAGCGTGTTCCCCACGCTGTTGAGAAATGCCGGATCGGAGAAGAGAATCCTGTAGTTGTTCAGGAATGCAAAGCCCTTTATCTCCCCGCTGTTGCTGACTGTCAGGAATGATTCCACGATTGCCGAGAGGGAGGGGTAGATATAGAAAACGAGGCTCAGGAGAAGAGCCGGAAGTAGAAATAGGTATGCTTTTCCTGTCTCGTTTTTCATAACGGTAAGAATATAGAAAGAATGAAAATGCCGTGTCAAGTAGAATTCGATGGATAATTTGTTATATTATAAACAGATAATTTACATAATGAAAGTTAACGTTAATTTCAGCTCTGTTAAGTTTACCTCGTTTACTTGCGTATTATTGGTTGTTTTACCATTTCTTTACTTGCGTATTGTCAGAACTTTTCTGCAGGAGAGCGTGAGTACGACAGACGGGAATTTACTAGAATCGCAGTAATATTAAATTACTGCGAAAAAATTACTTGTATTTATTCCTGTTGTGAAGTTATACTTAGATTACAAAATTCGCAGTAAAACCAAAATACTGCGATTTGAGTAATGGAGCAGGCTGTGGATGATTTAAGGGAACATCTGAAGGAGAATGAAAATTACCCCAGAGTGGAAATACTTGAGGCATTACGGAATGCTACTGTTATAACTGACACTCAGCTTGAGTATTCTCTGAGGAAAAAGGTGAAGAACGGTGAACTCGTAAGAACGGGATGGGGACATTACGCACTACCCGGAAAGAGTGTGTACAGCCCGTCATATTCACCCGAAGCTCTCAGCGTGGTGAATGTTCTTCTCAGTGAGTTCAGTTGTCTTGACTACCGGATCTTCGAACTGAGAGAACTCAATGATTTTCTCAATCACCTTGTGTCTCACAATACTGTCTTCGTCTCAGTCGAAGGAACGATGATGAATTTCGTCTTTGATACTCTCTGGAGTAAATATCCCGGGAAGGTGATGCTGAAGCCGAAGACTGATGAATACTACCGCTACAGGCAGGACGGCATGATAGTCGTGCTGCGGCTTCCATCGGAGACTCCGAAAGGTAACGCCCGGATATGGGAGAGCAGACTAGAGAAGATTCTCGTCGATGTACTCTGTGACAGGCTCATATCTTCCGTCGTACCGGAAGAGGAGAAAAGGAATATCGTGGAAAATGCCTTCAGGGATTACTCGGTGGATATGAATACTCTTTATCATTATGCAAGGAGAAAGGGAGCGGCGGAAAAGGTGAGTGAACTTCTTACGGAATATCAACCCACCCACGGGGCAAGTCCCGGCATCCGTCAGTAACCGCCCGGGTTGAACATCTCAAGCACTGTAATGTGCTGTGTTATCGGGGAAACCCAGACACCGTCGGGGATCGTGCCAGCCTGACGCTAAACGCTCCGATTGACATGAGCGCAGGACACATTACCGCAGAAGACACGGTCCTTTAGGTGTTTGTCTTTATTTTCCTGAGAGTTAACGGCACTCAAATCGGAATAGAAGGCGGGCATGTACAGAGCCATGCCGCCATATAAATGTGTCTTTCAGGATTACTCCGTGGCGAGCTTCCGAGGCTTGCGTCCGGCTTTTTCCGGCAGGCCGGGCGTGCGTTCGCCGGTGACGTCAGCCCGTTTTCCCGGGCACAGCGGAAGGAAACACAGGCATCATTGTCTCCGCTGACGCCAATCAGACATCATCGATCACTCCTGCACTCCGAAGGGGTT
>CAVFVX010000115.1:0-8340 GCA_963626075.1 Acutalibacteraceae bacterium | reverse complement strand
CTGTTGACGGCAACGGGGCCGGGAGTCGATTCTGCTATTGCAACCATATCGAGAAACTCGTCCCTGTCAAGCCACTTCTTCTTCGCGACGAATTCATTCTCGAGAAGGGAAATCATCGCGTACCCTCCCCCGAAGGTGAATGCTCCTATCTTCAGAAATGAGAGAAAGAGTGAAAGAAGAGTATGTGCGTCAGTTTTCCTTTTCATCGCAGTCGAATGAAACGGTCCTTACATCCGTTCCATACTGAGAAAGGATAGCTGTTAAGTCTTCAGTCTTCAAGACGACTGTCGCACTGTTGTCGTTCGGATGTACTCCGATGAGACCGCCGGACGAAAGAAAGTCCTCGTCGATGAAACATATCGTTCGGTGCTCCGTGTCATTAAGGAGACCGAATGGAGTGACGGCTCCCTTTGTAAGAGCCAGAATCGATTCGAGGTCATCCTCCGATGCAAACGACAGCGGCCTCAGATTAAGGCTACGCCTCACCTTCTTCAGGTCGACACGCTTTTCACCTCTGACCACAAGAAGATAGAAATTCCTCTTTTTGTCATCCCTCAGAAAGAGGTTCTTCGCCTCCGCATCGGGATATCTGAGGGTAATCGAGGAAACGGCGGCCATGTCGAAGACGGGGATGTGGTTATCACAGTGGTACCACACACCTCTCTCATCCAGAAGCTTAAGTATGTCATCCTTCGTGTACATCACTACCTGTTCCATCTCCCGCCGTTCCCGTCCCGGTATTCCTCATGGCCGCTGAGGTACGGATGCCTGTCACCGCAGATGGTGTAGTCACAGTAATCATCCTTCCCGCAGGTCTTCGTTCTGACAAGACGGGCGTGTATAAGTTCCATTCCAGCATAGTCTGCGTTGCAGAGGGCGGGAAGGATGTCGAGGAGGTTATGCTCCCTTGCGAATTCCGCGACGGGACAGGAATAGAAGCGGTACCTGATGGGTTCGCCCTTTCTGTAGGGCTCCACTCGCATGTCGTAGTCCTTCCACTTCGCGCATTTCTTCGCGGAAATCCTGAATGCGGTATTCATGAGTCTCATAAAAAACGGTTTGTTGCAGTCGACGAACGAAAGCTTCGCAAACGACGGCAGAAAGAGGTCTCCGTATGCCTTCTCGATTTCCTCAAAGCTTGTCACATCACGGCAGACAGTCCAGTAGCTGAAGAAGGCAATGCAGTCGTATGTGCCGCATTCCCCGTTATGGAAGTTCTTCTTTCCTCCGAGGTCCGTGCGGTACCCGGAGAGAAAGGAGACATACTGCTTCTGAACCTTCTCCCAGACTTCCTCAAGTCTCTCTTTTCCGTAATGCTTTTCAATTAATGTGCGCAGGATTTCCCTGCATCTTCCGGAATAGATGACGTGTACGCTTCTGTCGAATTCGATCTCGCTGTCCTTCATGTAACCTCCGACTGTGATTACATGTTAGTCTCGTTTAACCTGAATGAAAAGTACTACACGAGCTTGACGAAGAAGCCCCATCCCTGGTAGCCGTCATACACGGGATAAAGCGGAGTCTGGTAGAAGAGTCCGAGCTCCACCGTCCACCAGCCGACGGCTCTCCATCCGATTGATGCCTCGGGTCTTATGAGAAGACCGTTGTGGGCAAGGTTATAGGTTCCCGAACTGGACTGGAGCATTATCCACTGCTGATACCACGCAGTGTTGATTCCTATGTTCACATTGAATCTTCCGAGCTCGTAGATCTTTATCTTCATCGATATTCCGCCTTCTCCGAGCTCCTCTCCGCAGACGAGCTTTCCCGTGGCGGATCCAAGTGGCTTGAAGAAATGGGAATATCTGAGGTATGCGGCAATGGATACGGTGTCGACTCTGAGTCCTATATCCCAGGTTCCACCCACCGTCGGATAGCCGAAAATCATCGTACAGTCGAAGTAGAGATGAGACGAGAAATCTACAGTCACATCCTTCTTGAAGTATTCCCGAGAAGAGGATTCCTCAGCTCCCAGTGAGAAAAGGAAGGCAGCAAGACACAATAGAACAACAGGCAGTTTCTTCTTCATACCTTCCTCCTCAGTTACCCCAGTAATAGTACGTCTTTCCGTCGGACAGCATCAGATACTCCGGCCCGTCGACGGCTGTTGCATAAAAGTAGAAATCAAGCTCGTCCGTGCCTCCGTTCTCGAAGGTGAAGGAGATTGTACCGTTGCATTCAGTTATCGCATAGGTCCTGTATGAGACAGCATAAGTACCCTTCAGCGACAGTGTCTCGTCGGTAACCGTGAAGGTTCCGTTACTGCTGTCGAACTTATACAGCTTGGAATAGATTCCGCTCTTCTTCGCCTCATCGCTGTCGAAATATGCGAACTGTCCGGCTATGTTGTTGGGGAGCGTTCCCGTGAACTTCGGGAAGATGCTCATCACTCCCTTCACCTCATCGCAGGATGTGAGAGTCAGAAGAGCAAGCAGAATCAACAGGACAATTATCATCTTCCTCATTTTGCAGCCACCTCATAAGTCGAACTACCGTCCGTGTAGTTAATAGTCAGCACATAGGACCCGCTGAAGGCCTTGCTGGTCACACTCATCTTCTCAAGCGAGACTTTGCCGCTGTACATGCCGAGAATCTCGAAGCCGTCGGTCGTAGACTTGCATGTTCCCGTACCCGACGCGTTGACGTGCATCTCGTAACTGCCCTTGATGTAGAATCTGTCGCTTTCGCCGAAATTGTCATACGTGAAGTAAATCTGGCCGCCGACACCTTCCATGCTTGCAGAGTACGTTATCTTTCCCTTCCTGTAGTGATCGGTGTCCTCAGCACTGTCGAGAGCCTTCATCTGCGTCGAGAGATCGGAAGCGTTGCCGTAATTGACGAGTGTTGAAATCTTCGACTTCTTCCAGTAGCTCTTATATGCCTCTGGAACATAACTCTGCTTCTCCCACGGTTTGAGACCTGCGGACTCGAAGATGGCAATCAGTGTTTCCGGAGTCACTGCGCCGTAGGCATTACCAGCGTGCTTTATCTCGCCGATTGAGCGTCCGAGTTCATCGCTCGTGTCGATGTAGTAGTCATAGACGACAAGCGGAGAGGTATCGGTATCGACAAGGGAGCCGTTCGCCTTGAATGTCTTCACGCTGCCGTCAGAGCCTTTCCTTGTCAATGTCTGGCTGGAAGTGGAGGCTGTCGTCCACGTGACATGGACGGGATAGACGCCCTTTGAGTTCGCACTCTCGCCGGAAAGAGGCTTTGTGAAGCTGGAAGCTGAAATGGAATCGACGGGCTCGGGAATGTTCTCGATTACATTCGAAACCGCTGCGGCTGTGGAGACTGTTCCGTTAGATACGGAAATCTCGATCTTTCTTATTTCCGTCTTCTCGCTTTCCCTCGTCGGATTCTTTTCGACACCTATGAATGTTTCAAAGGAAGCGAACTCGGTCTCGCTGTAGTCCTTCTTGTCGGAAGTACCGTTCTTGAGAGTCTTCGTGACAGTATATGTATACGCAGCCGTGCGGTCCCTGTCTCCGGCTCCGACGGGAAGAGTATATGTGATATCGTAGCCGAAGTGTGAATCATCACTACTCGGGACAAGACTCAGCGACTTCAGAGGCGACAGCAGATAGCCCGTTGCCGTTCCCGCCTCGGATATACCGATGTCATTGCGGGCAGTCACGGTGTATGTATACTCGACATTGGGTGAAACCGCATTGTCCTGATAGATGTAGTAGCCTTCGGAATCCGTTGTAAGAGAGGTAAGAGGATCGTTTTCCCCGGAGGCATGCTCACTTGTGAACACAATCTGCTCCGCGCTTCCCTTGTATGACTTTCTGATTACATATGTAACGCCGGAATCATCTCCGGAGACCTTGAAGCGGACGTTGACGCTGTCGAGACTCTCACCCTTCTCTGCCTTCACATCCGGTTTTCCGGGAGCTCCCGGAACATGAGTATAGCCGCTTCGGGAGAAGCTTATGTCGGCCTTCGAGCCCGTCGGTCCGACTCCGACGATGGCAAAGTAAAGCTCCACTCCCTTTTCCTTCGAATCAATCTTGTAGGAATAGTTCTTGAGAGTACTCTCGTCATCGGCATTAACAGTAGCGACAAGTTCGCTTCTGAGACCGGTTATCGAGGAGATGGTTGACTTGTAGATTTCATACTGGTCGACATAGGGCATCTGAGTCCAGCTTATGATGATGGCATCCTCACTCGTTCCCTTTGATGCCTCGATGCTCTCGGGAGACGATAGGATCGTTCCCGTCGATACTGCAGAGACCTCTCCCGTCTCTCCTGTGAGGGTATGGGCAGTCACTCTGTAGCTGTAGTACTTCCCGACTTCCAGATCCGACCTGTCCTGGTAGGAATTGGTGATTATCGTCTCTCCGATGGTGGTCCATTTGTCTGACGAGGTCGGCGCAGAGGGAGTATCCTTCACGCACTTCTCGAGCGTGTAGTAATCGGCTCCGGTTACTTCATTCCATCTCACGGATATGCAGTCCTTGTAATATGACTTCGTGGCATTCATCCCTGTCGGAGCACCTGTCGAAAACGTAACAGTGTCATCTTCGACAGTTGACGTACCGGACTTGTCGGCAGGCTTCGAAATCTCGCCGTTCGTCATGAGGATTCCGGCATTGCAGGAGACGAAAAGAAAAGCAGTCAGTAGAAGGAGTATCAGTTTTCTCATCATCACTCCTTACAGAAGCTTCGTCGTTATGCTGCCGAGATTTACAGCCTTTCCGTTGACTGTGACAGTGCCGGATGTGTTGTCCACACGGTAATCGCTGAAGCTGACGACTATATCCTCATACTTTCCCGGAAGCTGGATTACGATATCCTCGGTTGTCGTGATTCTCTCCAGAGGATCGTCTCCAAGATATCCGTTGGTCTGATCCTTCTCTACATAGCAGGAAATCCTGCCGGAAATCGTATTCTCGTACGAAGCATAATTCGTAAGATTGATGTATCCGTTGTTCTTCGGATTATATATGGCAACTCCCGACGTACCGTAACAGGAACTGGCTTCAAGGCCGGACTCGGAGAGCGTTTTACGGGAACTCGGCCACCATTCACTGTCGAAGGATCCGTTGACGAGAGAAATCACAGGTCGCAGATTATTGAATGCAATCGACACGATTTCATCTTCTGAAAGAGAAGCATACATCACATTCGTGATGGCACTCGATGTCGTATTCTTCGAACTGATTACCGAATTCGAATTTCTTGCGGCAACACCGAAGGAGATTATCACGCGGGCTTTGACAGCCGGTCTCGCAAAATAATAGGAGACGATTCCGTCTTCCGACAGTTCCGCAGAGCCTGCGGAATATGAGGTAAGCCTCGTTGTGCTGATGTCGCTGACACTCAGAACGGCAAACTCGGTTCCTTCACTGTAGAAGACATAATCGGTTGCTCCCTCGACGGCGCGGAAGCTCAGCTTGAAGAGTCCGCTGCCCACGTCGGAGCCCGTCAGTCTCTGGGGAACGGAAAGAGCATAGCCGTAATTGGAACCGGATTCGAAGTAATCCTGAACGGGACCTTCAAGACTTCCGGAAAGAGTCGATACTGTGAAATCAAGCTTTTCCGTGGATGTCAGATAATCGTATGAAGTCGTTCCTCCGGAAACCACATCAAGATATTCCCATTCTCCGTCCGTTCCGTGCTCCCTGGAGTAAACGACATAGCCCGTAGCTCCGGAAACGGCATCCCAGCTTATCGTAATGAGATCCCTGTAGGCGGCCCTGGTTGCCGTAACGTTCTTCGGAGGCATCAGCCAGTACCCTTCCACAACGGGAGAAGAGGAAAGCGGAGTCACGCTTCCGACCTTCGGAGTGACGGAGAAGCTGTACTTTCTGGAGAGTGCATAACCTTCCGTTTCCGCAAAGGCCGAAATGACTTCACTGTCGGCGGAGAGAACATAGGAGGTCTTTCCCGTAATCAGTTCAGAGAAGATCTGGCTGCCCGAGTCATCATATACCGTGACTGTGTACCCCGTGGCGTTCTCGACTTCGTCCCACTCGAGAGTGATGGAATCAGCCTCAGGACCGGTCTCGCCGCTCACTCTCGGAGTGACTGTTCCGAGTACGGAGCCCGAAGCAGTCACCGTGTCTTCTGTTACAGGTGCACTGTTACCATACTTATCGACGACAGTCACCGCGAAATCGTAGCTGACACCGGGTTCGAGTCCGGAGACATCATACTCAATGGTCTCCGAGTCGCTGACTGATGCGCACTCGTTCCAGCTGTCTGTGCCGCTCTTTCTGGAATGGATAACATATCCCGCGGCGTTGTCGACCCTGTTCCATTTTACGGAGACGACAGAGTTCGACGTATTCACCGTTGCACTGACTTCACTCACGGAGCAGAGTGTGTTTCCCGTAGCCTGCTTGTCGGAGTCGACAGCCTGTGCTCCGTTGTACTGACTGTTCTCGTCCTCGTAGTACGGACGCAGCATATAGGAATACGATTCTCCGGCTTTCAGAGAATCACTGTCATCATATGTGTATACGACTTCATCAAGGCTGTTGGCGACCTTTCCGTAGATTCTGTCGCCTATTTCTGAATAGGACGAATCTTCTGCAGCCTTCTTCAGGACCTTCACATAAACACTCGAGACGTCGAGAAGAGCTTCATCTATCGCTTCGGAATCGAGAGTCCATGTAATCTGTATCTTATCTGAATAGTCCTTCGTGGCGTCAATCGAAGAGACGAACCTTACAGCCTTGACGGAAGGATTGGTCGTCAGTATGCCCTCGACTTCTTTTCCGTTCTCGTCCAGCTTCCTCGAAGCAGTCCTGCTGTTTGTTCCTTCACTCTCATCCTTTCTGACAATCTGGATGTAGTAGATGAAGTTGTATGCCTTCCGGTTCTCTTCCTCTGTGAGCGTGAAAGTATCTATGCAGTCCCTGCCCTTTCCAGTGAATACCGTGACTGATGAGGAAGAACCTTCATCTCCGGTCTGATCGAAATCGCATCTTGTCACGACGAACTGCATGTCATCGGAGAGAGTATGGTAAGTCTCCCACTTCAGAGACACTACATACTCCGCATCCCCCTGCGTCACAGGATCCCCGGTGAAGCCTTTTTCGGGTGTGGCGATGAAGCTCTTCACTTCGGTATCCGCAACGTAGCAGATATCCGAAAGCCTTGCGGAATCCATGTTCTCGTCGAATGTCACGACATTGTTTTCACTGAATGTCAGAACATATTCGGAGATGACGCGGTACTGGTAATCCTTTCCGGCCTCGGCTGTTCTGTCGAAGCAGGAATAGGTTCCGTCGGCAAGCGCTTCCGTGACGTAGAGAGTACCGCCGTCCTCATTCTTCAGAATCGTCCACTCTGAAAATGACGAATCGGCAGCTTCCCTTCTCTCGATGTAGAACTTGAGAACCGGACTGTATGACTCAAGACCGGCATTTATCCCGTTAGCCTTCCATTCAAGTTCGATAAATCCATCCCTGCCTTTCGATCCTTCAAGCGACAGAAGAGCCGAAGGATAGTAGTCGACCGAGTTCGTCACCTCGATCTTATCCCTGACGATTTCCTTTCCGTCAACGAAGAGAACAGCGGTTATCGTCTTCTCTTCTGCAGAGGAAAGAGAAATGACGGAGGACGGAAGGGCCTCCGGAAGCGTCTCTCCGTTAGTATAGTCGCCGTCATAATACCTGATCACGGGCTGGACCATGTTGTCGTCGCCGAGAACCGATTTGATTTTCGGGAACGAAGCATACAGGTAGAGATTATTGTCTCTGATTATCGGATTGATGGAGAAGGAGTTGAGAACGACTGCTTCACCGACGCTGGAATATGATGAGTAGAGTATGGCCCTGTTCGAACCGCCCTTGTTCGCGGCTCTGACCCTGAATACGTATCTCATGTCGTCGGACGAGGAGAAATACTCACTCGTCAGCGTGCAGCTCGTCGTCTGCGTGACAATCGTCTTCGCCTCGGCTCCCGTGAGGTAGTCCTGGGCCTTGTAATATTCGAATTCGTAGTATGTGGCGTTGTCCACCGCACTCCATTCGACGGTGACCGACGGATTGGAGGCATCGTTGTTGACGATTATCCCGGTGATGGACGGAGCGGATATTGAGGTTATGTTCTGCTTGAGTTCAACCCTCTCGACATTCTCCGGTGCTATTGAACATCCGGCGGCAAAGAGCACGGACAGCACCAATAACGACATTTTTATATACTTTTCAAACATAGTTTTTTAATATTCCTAAATAATTATCCAAGCGATAAATATAAAGATAAGATTATGTTTGTTCAATAGCCCCGCCCGCTCTCTTTTCAAACGAAATGAAATCCACTTCCGGATACGGTTTCTATTGCACAAACGCCTCATTGGGAAGATTATTGAGTCATGAAGAAGACTGC
>CAVFVX010000114.1:0-8393 GCA_963626075.1 Acutalibacteraceae bacterium | reverse complement strand
TTTCCGTCACAAAAGAATTATACCCCATTACCGGAAGCTTGTCATTGAAAAGAAACAGTGAAAGAGAAAACCTCCTCCGGGAGTCAGAGAGTGATACCAGCTGAGGCAGTCGACTCAGTAAGGATTCTCACAGGAACAGCGTTACTGGAGAATCAAGAGCCACGGCAATCTTCTTCGCCATCTCCTTCGATATCGCACGTCTTTCATGTTCCATATCGGAGACATACTGCTTTGGCACACCGAGAAGACTCCCGAGTTCCGTCTGTGTAAGTTTCTTCTCCTTTCTGTAGAAGGCAAGATTGGATGCGGGAGAATACTTTTCCTTCATCTCCCCGTACCAGTCACTCTCCTCGATATTCACCCATTCATCATCGCCGGCCTTGTCTTCAACATGGATGGAACTGTCGTAATGTCTTTTAAGCATATCGGGAGAAGAAGAGGAATTTTCCCCCTCAGCATTCAGGTCCTCCATGAGTTCCCTTACAGAGGAAACTATAACCAGGCGAAGCGTCTCTGAGGACGATAAAAAGAGCCGGGCACACGGACACCGGCTCTCATTTATGTATGTTTCTGATTCTCAGTCGAGGATTTCAATCTTTCCGTCGGAAACATATTTTCCATCGGAATCGAAGAGAATATAGGAGAATGACGGGAATTTCACCCTGAGCTTTGATCCTACGGGGTAATCAAGGGAGCCGAAAAGGACAGAAGAGAGCTCACACTCCCCGATTCTGAGTCTGAGAATCGTTTCCATACCGCTGGGAAGAGACGAGAGTACTTCAGCCTCCTTTTCACCATTTTCATCCATCACTATGAACTCGGGTCTTATTCCGAGCGTCGGAGCAACTCCGATGTCGAGCGGGATTTCCTTTTCAGAAACGAATCTGATTCTTCCAATCGACGACGAAAGGACAATGCCATCGCCGTTCTCTCTCCGGCACTTCAGGAAGTTGATTGTCGGAGAACCGACAAAGTCGGCGACAAAGGTATTCGACGGTCTGTTGTATACAGTGAGCGGAGGAGCATACTGCTGCAGGATTCCGTCCTTGAGGAGGCATATCTTCGTTGCAAGCGTCATTGCCTCGAGCTGATCGTGGGTAACATAGACAAAGGTAGCACCGGTCTCTCTGTGAAGTCTCTTCAGTTCCGTTCTCATCTCCATTCTGAGCTTTGCATCGAGGTTCGAGAGAGGTTCGTCCATAAGAAGAACACGGGGATTCGTCGCAAGCGTACGGGCAATTGCGACTCTCTGCTGCTGTCCGCCCGAGAGCTCTGCGGGGTAACGATTCGTGAATTCCTCGATCTTCAGAAGCGCCAGAAGCTCCTTTACACGCTTCTCTATGTCTTCCTTCTTCCACTTCAGATTCTCCAGACCGAATGCAATGTTCTGTCTTACAGTCATGTGAGGCCAGAGCGCATAGTTCTGGAAGAGGAATCCGACATTTCTCTTCGAGGGAGAAACATCAATCATCTTATCCGACGAGAAGACAATCTGACCGTCAATGAGTATTTCACCGCTCGTCGGAGTCTCGAGACCGGCAATCTGCCTCAGCGTCGTCGTCTTGCCGCACCCGGAAGGTCCGAGAAGTGTTACGAAATCACCGTCTTCGATTGTAATGGAGAGATTATCTACAGCGGTGAATGTTCCGCCGAACTTTTTTGTAATGTTTCTTAATTCAATCTTTGGCATCTTATTTTCCTCCGATACCTTTGTCTATGGATGCACCTGTAAGCTTGTTGACGACTGCATTGACCAGAAGAACAATGAGAACAATCATCAGGTTGATTCCGTTGGAATACTGGTTCCATCCCTTCTCGTTGTAGTAGAAGAGAAGCGTCGTCAGAACCCTGTTGGAAGGTGTCACGAGCAGTACGAAGAGAGAAAGCTCTCTCATGCAGCTTATGAACGGCAGAAGATATCCCGATATAAACGACGACTTCTGAATCGGTATGACAAGACGCGCCATACGCTTAGGCCAGCTTACACCGATTATCTCACCCGCCTCCTCAATCTGTGTCGAAAGCTGCATCATTGAGTTTATACCGCTTCTGGATGCAAACGGCATATACTTCACAGTTCCTATGAGAACAAGCAGGAAGAAAGTACCGTAGAGAGCGGGAATGAAGCCCCGGCGTGTCGAAAACATCGAGAGATAGATGACACTGAATGCCATACTCGGCATGAGGTACGGGAAGAAAGCGAGATTGTCGACAATCTTGGCAAGTTTCGTTCCCCTTCCCCTCACGATTCCGTAGCCCGCAAGGAAGCCCAGTGTTCCGGCAGTAACGGCACATATAAGCGAAAGCTTGAGCGAATTGAAGAGAGCCTTCCAGAGAGAAGGGTTCCTCAACAGCCCTGCCTCGTTGTTGGCAATGCTGTTTTCCTCAGCCGTCCCGATCCAGAACTGGAGTGTGAAGTTACTCGGTGAATAGTCACCGGGATGAAGAATCAGCGACTCGATTGCGAAGGACACAAGCGGGAATATCGAGACAATCAGGATGAGAACAAGGGCGATCACGGAGATGAACGTTCTCGCCTTTTTAAGGTTTATGAGCGAGATGTTGCTGCTCTTACCCGTTACAGTCGTATAGTTCTTTCTCGTACCGATCATTCTGTTGTTGAATGCAAGAATGGCAACCGAGATTATAATCATGAGCATGGCTATGCAGTACCCCTGCCCCGGATTGATTCCGTTGAGCGTTCTGTAGAGCTGCGTCGTGAGAACCTGGTATCTTACGGGAAGGCCCAGGAACTGGGGAACAGCGAAGGAACTCATTGCGGAAGAGAATACCAGGAGGAATGTCGAGAGAACTGCGGGAAGGACCATCGGAATGGTAATCTTCCATACGATTCTGCTTCTCCTGGTATGGAGCATCATGGCAGCCTCTTCGAGGTTTGCATCCATGTTTCTCAGAATTCCGCCTATCATGATGTACGCAAACGGAGTGTAATGGAGTCCCGTGACGAGGGCAATCGGAAATGCACCGTATGCAAACCAGTTCGGTGTCTCGATTCCCGTAAGGGCTACGAACATACCCGGAGTTCCGCCTACGACGGAATTCTTGAATATGTTGTACCAGGCAAGAGCCAGCGTCCAGCTCGGCATGATGTAGGGAAATATGAAAAGAGACGAAAGAACCTTCTTCCATCTTATGTTCGTTCTCGTGATAAGCCATGAGAAGACTCCTCCGAAGAGAAGTGCCACCAGGCATGCTCCAAGCGACGTCACAAGCGAGTTCAAAAGCGGTTTGTAGAAGACCGAGAGACTCGAAGGATCGAAAAGGACCTTTATCCAGTGGTTGAGAGTGAAGCTTCCCGCACTCTGCTTCAGTCTCATCGATTCGGACACATGAACGGTAAAGGTATCCTTGATCATGGTCAGAAGCGGAAACAGAGTGAGATAGCCCAGAAAGACAAGCATTACAAGAAGAACCACGTTATGCGGCTTCTTTATGAATTTTCTGAATCTGTATAGCTGTTTCTTCAATTTTTTGTACCTTATTTATAACAGCCAGCCCCTCAGAGCTGGCTGAAGACATCGGCAGAAGCGTCAGATGATGCTCGAGATGAATTCCTCGACATCGGCGCGTGCCTCTGCACACCACTCATAATCCTCATAGACGAGCTGGCTCTTCCAGTCGAGAACATTGAGTTCATCCTCCGAGTTGTCGGAAAGATATGTTACCGGTGAGTAGTCGCCGATTACGTCGAACGGCTTCCAGCCCTCTTCGGAGAACGCAAACTCGATGAAGAGCTTGGCTGCATTAGAAGCCTTTGCATTTGCAGTGATGAATACATATGCGGGATACATGAAGCCGGAGAACGGTTCCATGTCATATGCAGGAGAGAGAGCAAGGTCCTTGTCCTTTGCAGTTCTCATCTTGTTGAGAGTAAACAGACCTACCATTTCCTTGTTCTGTCCCTTTGCACCGACGTTCTCGGCAATTGTCGTATCGCTCTTGCCAAGTACTGCGCCGTTGTTGTAGATAGCCTTGATCCATTCGTAACCTGCATTCTTCGTAGTGAGTTCTATTTCCTTGCCGTAGTAGTTCTTGTATGCCTCGGCAATCTTCTCCGCCCAGTCTTCTCTCGTAATCATTGTGAAGAAGTTCATGTTGACTGCTTCACTGAAGGGATCCTTGAACTGGAGAGCGCCCTTGTACTCGGGTTCTGTGAGCTGCCAGATGTTTGTCAGCTTCTGCTCGGGAGAAACCTCGCTGTTGTAGATGAATACCTTGTTCATTGCCTCGAATACGAGAGGATTCTCGAATTCCTCATCAAGAAGATTACCCTCTACGTTTTCGGGGATATATGTCGTGACATAACCCGTCATGATGAGCTCGGGGTAGATTCTGCTTCCGTCCTGGCAGAAGACGACGTCTGCTGCGTCGAGATCCGCTGCAGCTTCCTTGGAAACCTTCTCAATCATTTCGGTATCCTTGAGCTGTGTGACATCGACCTTGATTCCGTACTTCTCGGTGAATGCATCACCGATCTTCGTAGTGCGGCTAGAATATGTGTATACAGTGAGAGTTCCCTCTGCCTGTGCCGCAGCGACGAGTTCGTCGTGTGTCATAGTCTTCTCTTCAACTGCCTGAGCAGAAGAAGTATCTTCCTTGGCGCCCGATGCGAAAACCGGCAGTGCAAGGAGAGCGAGAATAAGTAATACTGATAAAACGTGTTTTGTCATTTCTTTCCTCCGGGTAAGTCCTATAAGCCAATAATTCCTTATTGATATCCCGATGATAAACCACCCCGACGGGAAGTCAAGAAAAAAATATAAAAACTTTCTCAATAATTTCATCCTTGAGTAAATTTAGCTTGCAAATCTCCAATTCCGGCTCTAAAATCTGGTAGAAGATGAAAGAAATTTCGTCTAAAGGAGCATTTCATGTCCGGGGACGCCGACAGAGTCACACGCCTGAATATTCTTATCCGCAACTGTTACAACACGTTCGGCCAGCAGGAAAAGAAGATTGCCGACTATGTTCTGGAACATGAGGACGAAATACTCACCACTCCCCTGTCCTCCCTTGCCGGAACAGCCGGCACCAGCGAGGCAACAGCCGTCAGATTCTGCAAGAAACTCGGATTCAGGGGAATCAAGGAATTCAAGGTCTTTCTCGCCACAGTGAAGAGTTCGGGGACGGAAGCTGATTCATGTTCATTCGGAGACTCCGACAAGACGGTCTTCGAGAAGGTCTTCAGAAATTCCATGAGAGCCCTTGAATACTCCTACAAGAGTACGACATTCGAAACGCTTTCGAAGGTTGCCGACTATATCAATTCATCAGCATCAATACTCGTATTCGGAGTCGGAGGCTCTGCGATTGCAGCAGAGTTCGTGGTACGGGAAATCGCGAGATTAGGTAAGAAGGTCTTCTCCTCAACCGACAGCTACAGCATAAGACAGTTCAACGCCGGCTTCGCTCCGGAGGACCTTGTAATGATAGTCTCCCGCTCGGGAGAGACGGAAGACCTCATAAGAATAGCGGAAAAGGCAAAGGCAGAGGGAGCAGTCGTCGTCGCTGTCACAGGAGCGAAGGAATCGACTCTCACCGGAATTTCGGACACTGCGATAATCGTGAAGGAAGAACAGCTGATTGAGGGAGACAGGAACTCATACTCGAGAATCGGGCAGATTTCACTGGTGTCATGCCTGTACATAATGTGCGTTGCGCACCGAATGAAGGAGGACGACTCCTTCAGGGAGAATTACTTCGGACTTACAAACTACAGATAGAATACACGGAGGTATGTATGTATACAAATATCAGGACAATTCTGAAGAATGCCGCAGAGAACAACTATGCCGTTCTCGCAACGAGTCCCATCAATATGGAAATTGCAAGGGGAATGATGAGAGCCGCCGAAGCCAAGAAGGCTCCGATTATCTTCCTTCTCGGGCAGAACATGATGAGACAGCACGCAAAGGCCGAGCTGATTATCCCTATGATAAGAAAACTTGCAGACGAGTATGCAACGGTTCCCGTTGCAACCTGTCTCGATCACGGCAACGACAGTGAAAGGATAATGTACGCTTTCCGCAACGGCTTCTCATCCATCATGTACGACGGCTCCTTACTGTCGTTCGAGGAGAATATCGCCCAGACGAAGAAGTATGCCGATCTCTGTCATCAGTTCGACATGGGAATCGAGGGCGAACTCGGACATGTAGGCGTTGCAGCCAATGGAGACGAGAAGGATGAATCCATCTACACCAATCCCGAGGATGCAAAGTACTTCGTAGACCACACGGGAGTCGACTGCCTTGCAATCGCTGTCGGAACGGCACACGGAGAATATCCCAAGGGACTGATTCCCCACATCAACTTCCAGAGAATACGAGAAGTCAAGGATATTACGAACGGAATGCCGATAGCTCTCCACGGAGGATCCGGAAGCGGAGACGAGAACATACTCAAAGCGGTGGAAGCGGGAATCAACAAAGTCAACATGGTCACCGACGTCTTCGTGACGGCAAGAGAGTATACAAAGAAGGCACTGAGAGATAACCCCGGTATCGGGTACATAAACCTCATGATGGGAGTCGAGGAAGAGGTGAAGACCTTCGTCGAACACTGGATAGATCTCACGGGAAGCGAAGGAAAGGCAGAGCTTTTCACTCCAATCGACAGGATGGGACTCATGACTCCCAAGTGCGCAGTCGGCGTATCTGAATAAAGAAGGGCACAGGCAGGCGGAAACGCCTGCTTATACTTTGATTCGACGAAGAAGGCGAAACGTGCAGCCTTCGGAGTTGGGGTTTCATAGCCCAAACGTGAATCAGCGAAGCAGGAAATATGATTCCTCGTCCCTTGGGGCGAGGTGATTCAATTCTGCTCTGATATCTCGTATGAGTTGATTACCTTCTCCACCCATTCAACGATTTCACGTGCAAAACTCAATGCTTCTCGAGCATGACATTCCTCAACACTGAACTCACTAGGGTATCTGATGGCAACACCATACGGACTCAGTGCTTCCGCCCCGTCAATACATTTCCGGGGAACTTTCACGTAATTCTTAACCTGAGCCAGAAGAAAAGGCAGATTATGCTTCTTGGGAACTCCTCCGGGAACATCTAGGGCTACTATAAGTGCTTTTACAGCCTTCTCCGCAGACTGCTGACAATGGTAACAGATTATTTCCAGCGGTTTAGGGTGATATTCCGCATTCAGGTGTTCAGCACCACCTAAATCAGTCCTTGCAAACTCAAGCCATAAGGAAACATCATGCTCCATACAGCAGTACTCCCTTCTTCATGACTTCACTTTCCACAGAGTAGCTTTTGTTTTTTCTCTCGTTGAATGTCTTCTCTGTGTTCACAATGATATCAACAGGACGATACTGCTTATCCCTTATTGCTTTGTAGGCTTTCGCAGTCAGTCTAATCATGTCTTTTTCTGAATCTTTGACAACAATGTAGAAATCATAGTCACTGTCTTCATTTGCTCTGCCTTCGGCAAAGGAACCGAAGAGGTATACTCTTCGGGGGAGCAGGTCTTTCACAAAATTATTTTTCAATTCTTCAATTTCATCTATAGGCATTCCAGCTCATCCTCCATAAATGACTTGAAATACAGACAATTTCTGACTACACATATATATTATATTGGATTTTCTCATTTGTGAAGAATTTCTGATTCTATCAGACGTGAACTACTCGGCAATTGAATTGCCAGAGCATCGTGGGTAAGACAATCTCACCACGGGTGCGTCCATGACACCGCTACCCATGACTACGCTGTCAGTGTCGGAAGGTTCGGAAAATCCGGGTGTGACTTCATTCTGAGAAGCAGACAGAATGATTATGCCTATGTCCAGGTTGCCTACTGCATCCTTGACAGCGCCGAGACGGAAGAGAGGGAATACAGACCGCTTGAAATGATAACATGGGACAATTACCCGCGTTATGTCATGACTACAGACGAGCTCCTGCAGAAAAGAAACGGCATAAGACATGTGAACCTACTTCAGTTCATGAAGGAGGAAAGAAACTTCTGACAGAACGTCCATACTGTTGTACTGACTGTCCATCAGCTTCTTGTGCCCGGGGCAGTATCTTCCGTCAGCCAGCTTCGGGCATCCGGGATAGGTACATGGTTTCTTCGGTTTATATGGCAATAGAAAAGCCCGGAAAACATAACGCTCTCCAGGCTTATAAAAAGACCCGACAGATCTGCCGTGCGTTAAAATATCTAATTGTCTTGTCTGTTATTCGACGTTCACTTTCTTTCCATATTCCAGTATCGTGTCTGAGGGAAGGTCGATTCTATCTGTCCACGTGACGCATGTTCTGGATGTGTCGAGACTGAAATTCTTGAAGAGATACGGTTCTGTCTCAAGTCTCTTGAAGTCGGGAATATTCTCCACATCTTCCTTCACATCA
>CAVFVX010000113.1:0-8462 GCA_963626075.1 Acutalibacteraceae bacterium | reverse complement strand
GGAACGCCGTAGTACGTCGGGTCGTCCGTGTTCTCCGCATCCGGTCCTATCGTGACGTTGCCGTCGATAGTGGGAGTCACGTGTATTCCCATGTAGACGTTGCTCGGTACGGGGTAGACCGGAAGCGGAAGAAGCTTACCCATCCTCTTATGGAGTACGATGTAGTTGCTTCTCGAGTAGATGACCCTGTAGTCGGTAAGGCCGACAAAAGACGAAATCTCCTTCGCACCCAGTCCCGCTGCGTTGACGACCCAGCGCGCTGTGTACTCGCTCCCCTTCTCCGTCGCGATACGGTAGACACCGTCTCTTCTTTCGATTCCGGTGACCTTCTCTGAGAAGAAGAAATCGACTCCGTTGCGCTTTGCGTTCTCCGCAAGTCCTATCGTATAGAGGAAGGGGTCCATTATTCCGCTCGAGGCGGAGAAGAGTGCGAACTCACCCACTACTGCCGGGCAGAGGCGGTGGAGCTCCTCCTTATCTATCATTCTGAGACCCGTCGAACCGTTCACCTTTCCCTGCTCGAGTGTTCTCTCGAGCTGCTTCCTGTCGTCCTCGGTGTTGCCGACAAGGACCTTGCCGCAGCGGGAGAACGGGAACTTCAGCTCATCCGAGAGCTCCTGCATTATCCTGTTGCCTTCGACGCAGCACTTCGCCTTGAGCGACCCCGTGGGGTTGGCAAAGCCGCCGTGTACGACAGCGGAGTTGCGTCCGCTTGTCTCGTTGACCACATCTTCGTTCTTCTCGAGAACCGCCGTCTTAAGTCTGTAGTGCGAGAGCTCGCGGGCGACGGCAGAGCCGACGACACCGGAGCCTATCACAATACAGTCGTACTGTGCTTTCATTGTTTATTACTCCTCAATTGATTGTGGAATATTGCTTACGATACTACTTCGTGAATCGCCTTTCTCACTCCGCCGGCATTAAGCATCGTCTCGAGCGAAGAGATAACCCTTTCGTAGAGACCTGTCTTCGTGACGTCGTAGCCGAAAATCTTCGCGTTCGAGAGAAGAGCGTCGACGCCGCTTCTGTCACTAAGCTTCTTTCCGGGTTCGAGGGAGGACACGAGAGGCTTTATCTCGTCCTTCATCGGGTCCGGGGAAATCTCGAAGGGCTTACCGGAGTCGTCGAGTCCCATCCAGTAGCGGATGAAGAGAGCGTAGACAAGAGGAACGACCTTCAGAGTGTCGAGATCCATTTTCCTCTCGATATATGCCTTCACTGTCTCGCCGAAGCGGATCGAGAGCTTCTGCGACGTATCCGTTGCGATACGCTGCGGAGTGTCGGGCATGAAGGGATTCGGGAGACGTACGTTGATGACTTCGTCGATGAATGCTCCCGGATCGATTATGCCGGGGTTCGTGACGACGGGAAGTCCTTCAACGTACCCGAGGCGCTTTATCATCTTTACAAGGTCGGAGTCCTTCATCTCCTCGTTGATGAGGGAGTACCCCAGGAGGCAGCCCGAAAGAGCGAGCGACGTGTGAAGAGGATTGAGACAGGTCGTGACCTTCATTCTCTCCGTTCTGTTGACTGTGTCCCTCGTCGTCATGTAGACGCCGCTCTTCTCGAGAGCCGGGCGGCCGTTCGGGAATGTATCCTCTATTACGAGGTACTGAGCTTCCTCGGCATTGACGTATGGAGCGATGTAGGTGTGCTTCGAGGTAACAATTGCCTCCATCTCCTCCCAGCCTTCAGACTTCAGTGTCTCAAGTACACCTGCATCCGGTCTCGGAGTAATCTTATCTATCATCGACCAGGGGAATGCAACGACGGACTCGTCTGAAATGTAGTCTAAAAAGCCCTTCTCGAGAGCACCGTTCTCCACATACGAGGAAGCGATTAAAAGCATTGCCGCTCTCAGCTTCTCGCCGTTATGCGAGCAGTTGTCCATGCTGACGAACGAGAGGGGATACTTCCCCGCCTTATACCTCAGCGAAAGAAGATAGACGATGCGCGAGAGAAGCATCTTCGCGTCCTCGGGTGAGTGTGCGAAGTCTTCCTTATATTGAGGCATGATGTCTCCCGCGGATGTGCGTGTTGCATAGCCCTTCTCGGTAATCGTGAAGGAGACCATCTGGAGGCTCGGATTCGTGAATGCAGCCTTGAGCGTATTCCAGTCGTCTGAGACGGACGGATCGACCTTAACGGCTTCCGCTACGCTTTCGATTACTTCCTTGTCCACAGAGCCGTCTGCGTGGAGAGTGACGGCAAGCGTCAGGTTGTCGTGAGGCCTGTAGATGTTGTCGATTATCTCGTAGTCGAAGCCCTCGGCGACGAGGATTCCCGTATCCATTGAGCCGCATTCGATGAGTCTCTGGCAGAGAGCCGCCGGGAAGATGCGGAAGATGTTTCCCGCACCGAAGTGAATCCACTGAGGCCTCGAGGCTGTATTCTCAATCACCTTCTTCCTGTCGAATGACGGAACCTTTGCGCCTGTGTTTCCCTTTATTCCGTTTTCCGTAAGTTTCATTTTCTCACCCCTTTATGAAATATGAAGGATACTGTCCCTCGAAGTCCTTTATCTCTTTCGTGACCTTCTCGAGGTGCATCCTTTCGATTCTGAGGACATCAGCTGTGTCCTTCTTCTTTATCGCATCGACCAGTGCCCTGTGCTGCTCCCTTACGCCGTCGATAATCGATTTGTCCGTGTAGGAGAGCATCCTTATTCTTCTGTCGTTTCCCGTGTGCGCATCGACTATGAGATAGAGGTTCTCGAGTCCCACCTCCGTGTAGAAGATGTGATGGAGATCGTCGTCTGCTCTGTAGAACTCGGCGTAGTCCTCTTCGAGTAATGCCGCTTCCTGCCTCAGGAGATTGCTCTCGAGCTTCACGGTGAAGGCGGAGAATTCCTTATCCGTTCTCTCCTTCTCCATGCATTTCTCGACAACTGCAAGCTCTATCGACTTACGCATGAACCTCTCTTCCTCGACTGTCTTCTCGCTGAGGAACGAGACTCTCGTTCCCTTCTGCGGGAAGATGTCGACAAGCTTGTCTCTCTGGAGTCTCAGGAGCGCATCCCTCACGGGAGAGCGTGACACTCCGTACCTCTCGCAGAGTTCCTCGATACTCAGCGGAGTACCGGGAAGAAGCGTGAGGGATGTGATTTCATCCCTCAGCGTGGTGTAGACATCACACTTCCCGCTTCTCATACACCCCTCTTCTCACTCTTGTCGATTGCCTCCCAGAGACCGAGTATGTACTCGGCGCCGAGAGCTCTGTCGTAGAGGCCGTAGCCCGGCATGCACTTCTCGCCCCAGATCGTTCTTCCGTGATCCGGTCTCGCAGGTCCCGTGAAGCCGATGTCGTGAAGAGCCTTCACGGCTTCGTACATGTCGAACGAGCCGTCGGATGAGAGATGCGCAGCCTCCTCGAAAACGCCGGGAGCGTAGTGATGGAGGTTCCTCACGTGTGCAAAGTGAATTCTGCCCTTCGAGCTTCTGATTATATGAGGGAGGTCGTTCTTCGGATTCGTGCCGAGGGAACCCATGCAGAATGTCAAGCCGTTGTATTCCTTATCGACTGCCCTGAAGAGCTTCTGAATCGATTCCTCACCCGTTATGATTCTCGGAAGTCCGAACACGGGCCATGCGGGATCGTCCGGGTGGATAGCCATCTTTATTCCGTACTTCTCGCATACGGGGCCTATTGCCTTGAGGAAATAGACGAGGTTATTGAAGAGCTTCTCGCTGTCGATGTCCTTATAGGCTTCGAAGAGGGACTTCACCTGCTTCAGTCTCTCGGGTTCCCACCCGGGCATCACGAAGCCGTTGGAGTTCTCCGTCGTCTTGTCGAAGAAGGTCTGGGGATTGATCGTGTCGACGACCTTCTGGTCGTAGGCAAGAACCGTAGAACCGTCAGCTCTCATCTTCGCAAGGTCCGTTCTCGTCCAGTCGAAGACGGGCATGAAGTTGTAGCAGACAACGTCTATTCCCTCTTCGCCGAGTGCCTCGAGACTCTTTATGTAGTTCTCGATATGCTCATCCCTTTTCTCATTTCCGATTTTGATTGCGTCAGATACGTTTACGCTCTCGATTCCTTCAATCTTCAGTCCGCTCTCCTCGACTTCCTTCTTTATGGCCTTCACTCTTTCCCTCGGCCATACCTCCCCTGCGGGGATGTCATAAAGAGTCGTGATGACGCCCGTGACTCCGGGAATCTGTCTTATCTGCTGTAAGGTAACCGAATCGAAGCCGGTTCCGAACCAGCGTAATGTCATTTTCATAAGGTAATCTCCTTTTTAATATACTAATATATTAGTACCCTTTTCCAAAAACGCAAGCCCCGCATCATACGAAAACCGAAGAAAAAGATAAAAGACAGCAGGAAAAAGAGGAAAAACGACAGAAATACACCTATCTCTGAACTCCCGATTCCTCTTCCCCTTTTACCTTATTGTCATGGAGGGGGAAACTCTATGACAGTTATACATTCAGACTACGGCGACAGTGACACGAAGGTCCTGAGCGCCATGTGGGAGGGACTCGGGGGCGCCCGGGTCATCACAATCACGGACCTTGCGAAAGGAAACACAAAAGACGACATACGACATGCTCTAAAAACCGAGGAAGAAACGCTCATCCTCACGGGACACGGCTCCCCGTCGGGGCTTCTTGCACGTGACACATCGTCATTCCTTTCAATCAGCTACGCATTCAGGAAGAACGACATTCCTCTCGTGAAGGCGAAGAACATCATCGGCGTCTGGTGCTACGCATCGGACTTCTCGAAAAACAACAGCCTCAGGGGATTCTACTCCTCGATGTTCATCTCATCGGATATCGAAGCCGCCCTCATGGGCATACACGGCGTCACGGAGGACGAAATCAAAGCCTCAGAGATTCTCTTCTGCCGCCGCGTCAACGCACTCCTCAAAGATAACGTTCCCCTCAGCGAATGGACGGAGAAGCTCAGGGCGTTCCACCTCACAAACAGCGTCGAGGAGTTCAACTACTCGAAGCTGTACTATCGTGAATGAGAAGCAAGTAAGAATAACGTACAATCACTTTTCGCTTTATTTGGTATTTACCGAATCCTTACTTTTCGCTTTTCCGGGAATTTTCAACTTAATCATAGACAACGCAAGTAATTATTGATTTAATATTAAGAAAAGCGGGAATTTTCGGAAAAAGTGTCAGAAACAGCCTCTCAAAACCATGGAAAAGCACATGACCACCACATGCGCAGGCACATCAAGGAAAAGTCTCCGCCTTTCGGGGGAACACTTTGAGTCGTTATCCCCCATAGAATGTTCCTGAGCAGAGTAAGAATATCGTACAAATACATTGCGATTTATTTGGTATTTTTCATTTGTTTACTTTGCGTTTCATCGAAATATTCGGTCTTAATTATTTACATTAAAAGCAATTATTGATTCGGTATTAAGGAAAACGTATTTTTCCGGAAAAAATGTCACAAAAAGCCTCCAGAAACCATGGAAAAGTGTCAGAAAACGGGTATGATTACCTTGTAAAACGCACAGGACCGTACGGAGGCACCGCATGCTCAGAAGGAAAATCGAGAAGGACATACTTTCCTGGATAGACACAGGGGACAAGGCCCTTGCTGTTTACGGAGTTCGTCAGTGCGGGAAGACGTTCATTATCAGGGAATGTCTTAAAAAGAGAGGCTGCGACTGGGTCGAGTTCAATCTCATCAGACAGAAGGGCGTCGTCGACATTCTGCGAGACGCATCAACTACCGATGACCTCATCCTCAGACTTTCGCTCTTCAGCGGAAAGAAGATTACTCCCGGTAAGACAATCATCTTCTTCGACGAGATCCAGAAATACAAGGAAATCGTAACAAGAATCAAGTTTCTCGTGGAGGACAAACGTTTCAGATATATTCTCTCGGGTTCCCTTCTCGGAATCGAAATAACGAACCTCAGGTCAGCTCCGGTAGGTTACCTTGAGACTCTGACGCTTTATCCTCTTGATTTCGAGGAATTCCTGCAGGTCTTCACTGTAGACGAGAAGATAGTCGACAGCCTACGCTCCTCGTATAAAGACGAGACTCCCGTCGACGAAGTGATCCATAAAAGAATGCTGGAGTTTTTCTCCCTCTACCTCATAATCGGCGGAATGCCGGCGGCAGTCGAAGAATACAGCACCACGGGAGACATCGACAGGGTGATGAAGGTCCACAAATCCATCATCGAACGTTACAGGCTCGATTTCACGCAATGTGAAAGCGAAGACGGGAAGCTGATGATTAGAGACATCTACGACCGTATTCCGTCCGAACTCAATGAAAAGAACAAGCGCTTCAAAATCGCAGACCTCAGGAAGTCCCTCAGATACGACAGAGTCGAAGACAGCTTCCTCCCCCTTGTCAGATCAGGGGCGGCACTGAAGGTAACGAATGCGACGGAGCCGACGATTCCGCTCATGCTCAAAGAAAAGAACTCCCTCTTCAAGCTCTTTCTATCGGATGCAGGCCTTCTCTCCACCATCTACGGGAGAATGTGCAAGCTCAGGATTGTAAGCGGTGAAGGAGACCGGGCACGTGGAGCGGTATATGAAAACGTCGTCGCCCAGGAGCTTACCGCTCACGGCTACAGGCTCTACTACTACAACAGCAGGAAGAATGGCGAGCTCGATTTCGTCATAGAGCAGGAGAGAAAGGCCCTGCCGATAGAGGTAAAGAGCGGTAAGGATTACGAAAGACACTCCGCACTCGACAACGTGCTTGAGATAAGCGAATACGGAATAGACAAAGCAGTCGTCCTCTCCCCGGGGAATGTGAAGAGAGACGGAAAGCTCGTCTATCTTCCCGTCTACATGGTCATGTTCCTCTCGGACAATCCGGAGTGGACGTATGACATATCTCCGGCGAGGTTCAGATTCAGCTGACGATGTCGTACAAAATCCCCGAAGAGTGTCGGAGATAAGAAATTATCTGTTGTATTTCCATGTCCACCATCTAGAATTGAACGGTAACGGGTCTGCGGAAAGAAACACTATTCTTTCCCGTGAGACCGGGGAATACGGAAATGAAAGAGGAGAAAGACAAAGGCGGTTACTTCGGGCCCGTAATGCGGGTCACGATACCTCTCTGGTTCTTCTTCCTCTCCCAGGCTCTCTACGGCATCTTCGACCTCATCTTCGTCGGAAGATTCTTCACCACATCCTCCGTCGTCGCAGTCTCGGTCGGCTCCCAGATTGTATACGTCTTCACGATACTCATCTCGGCAGTAGTATCGGGAATGGTACCGTCGCTGATGACGGCACTCGGGAGCAATGACCGTGAAAAGGCGGAGAGAATCTTCGGCACTGCACTCCTTTCATCCGTCACAGCCTCGGCCGTGCTTTCAGTCGTTCTATATGTCCTTTCAGGCATAATACTCTCGGTTCTTTCGACACCCGGGGAAGCTCAAGCGGAAGCAAAGGAATATCTTTCTGTCGCTCTTTTCTCCCTACCCGCTGCAGCGGCGTACATAACGACGTCGTCCGTCGACAGTGCCTGCGGCAGGAGCCGGAGTGTCACCGTCCGCGCAGCATGCGGCTGCGGCGCGACGGTAATCCTCAGCTGGCTCCTCGGCGTAAGAATGAATATGGGCGTCCTCGGTATCGCATACGCCACTGCGATATCGCAGACGGTATGTGCTGTCGTTTCGATAACCGGAAAGTTCTTCATGAAGAAGACCTTGAAGCTCAGATGGAAAAGCATCAGGTTCAACCACGGCTGCGTGAAGGAGATTCTCTCCTCGGTGGGCCCGGAATCGGGTGAGAACATCATCATCCACTTCTCCATGCTCTTCATAACGGCAATCATCAACGCACGCGGCCTCACCGCCGCTGCGGCAGCGGGAATCGTTGAGAAGATAATGACACTGCTACTGACGTTCCCGCTGACGAGTCACATGACCTCGGCAACGCTCTGCACACCCTATTTCATCGGGGAGAGAAAGGACATCAGGAAAGCGAGGGATATCAACGGAATGATACTGGGTATGGTTACGCTCTACGGAATCCTCTGTGTCTTACTCGTCGGCGGAGAGGCTAAGACCGTGATATCTCTCTTCACAAGAGACAATATCGTAATCGAGGAAGGACAAAGCTACCTCAGGGGATACATATTCGAAGTGCTATTCGGAGGTATCCACTACGTATACACGGGCTACCTTCTCGCCGCAGGAGCGAAGAAGCTCGCAACTGAGACCACCGTAGCCGCCATGGTCTTCATCCGTATACCTCTCGCCTACATCGCCTCCCTCACCTTCCCTCAGAGCCTCTTCGAAGTGGGACTTGCGGCAACTGCAGGATCCGTACTCTCCACAGCCGTCGGCACATTCATCTACTTTCACCTCTCGAAGAAGAAGATGAAGGATCTCTTCAGCGAGTGAACTCCCCTCATATCGGAAAAGCATCAGACAGAAATCAGAACAGAAGTACAAAGAGCTGTTCTTCTGTTGCTGAACACAGACAACACAATCCTCATCATGCCTGTAGCAATGTTCGATT
>CAVFVX010000112.1:0-8509 GCA_963626075.1 Acutalibacteraceae bacterium | reverse complement strand
TCTCAGAAGCCGAAGCCTATGCTTCTCCTTTTTGTACTCTCAAGAGCGGTATCGGGAAGAGTAAAGTCATCGGCCGTGAGCACGATTTCGTCAAACGAGCCGCTTCTCATCACACGGCTCACCGCCCTGGTGCGGGCACTCTCGTAGAGATTGCGGACAAAACGGCCGTTACCGAAGTCGTTCTTCTCCCGGGCTCTGTCGAATATGCCTCCTACCCTGTTCCATACGCCGTCGTCGACGGCAGTACCGTCGTGCGCACACATGAGGCGGAGTATGTCCGAGAGTTCGGCTGTCGTGTAATCCTCGAACCTCACTATCCGTGATATCCTGCTCCTGAGCCCCGGGTTCTTACTCAGGAAGCCCTCCATTTTGTCCGGGTAGCCCGCGAAAATCACGATTGTATCGTTTCTCTGGTTCTCCATGCACTGGACTATCGCATTGATTGCCTCGTCTCCGTATGAGCCGTCCCTGTCGTCGACAAGCGAGTACGCCTCGTCGATGAAGAGGACGTTTCCTCTTGCCCGGCGGAAGATTTCCTCGACGTTCTTCGCAGTCCAGCCCACGTACTTCGCAACGATGTCCTGGCGCCCGACCTCGATGAGGTCCCCGCCTTCGAGGATTCCGTTCTCCTTCATGATTTTCGCAAAGAGCCGCGCAACCGTCGTCTTCGCCGTTCCGGGGTTGCCGGTGAAGACCATGTGACGCGACACCTCTATCATCTTCCTGTTACGGGAGAGAAGCATTGCGTTGTATCTGTTGAGGTCGATGACTTCGTTTATGATTTCCTTGACGCTCGAGAGTCCTATGAGGCTCTGGAGAGTATCGTAGGCAGAGCCTTTATCCTCCTTCACTTCCACTCTGATGGCTGGAAGTGTGTTGTACTCCGGGTAGAGCTCCCCCGAGAGCAGATTACTTCTCCAGGAGGAGTAGATACCCTCAAGCTCGGAGAGCGTGAAGCTCTTCCTCTCCTCCGGAACGGTCTTCATGAGGGACGGAAGGAAACGCGAGAGTCCGTCCTTCTTCGCCCAGAAGCCGAGAGAGGAGGAAATATCAGAGCGGGGAACGTCGAGTTCGTTGATGACGACGAAGCGCACTAAGGGAAGCGCGTTCATCAGCGCCACGGCGTCGTTCTGACGCGACCTCGGAAGCACGACGACCGAAAGGACATTCCGTGTGTCGCTTCTGATTACCTTCGCAATGTCGTCAGTATCGACATCTCCGGCACTCCTCTTCTCACCTTCCTCTGATCTCCCCGCGAGAAGCACGACAGTACCGCCCTGGGCGGTCCTGACGGCAGTAAGACCGAGGGACTCGAAATCGAGGTCGTTGAAGATGAATTCCTTCTCCTCCGGCGCGGATACGCGGAGGACACGTCTGCTGACGAGTCTCCCCTTCCTTACGAGTGCATTGAGAAGGAGCGAGAGAGACTCGTCGACGGCGTCAGTACTGTCCATGAGGAATATGTAGTGTACGGGGTGGCCGTAGAACCCCCTCGTCTTCGATTCTCTTATCCTACCGATTTCCTCTTCCAGTGTCACAGAGCCCTTCGTGAAGAGAGTCTTCTTCACCGGAGGGGGAAGAATCGAATCGGTGATGGAGGACGGCATCCTGCGGTATGTGCGTCTCCCGGGAGCCATCTCGTCGACAGAGGAGATGAACTTCGCCCTTCTCGCGTCCTCGACTGCGCTCACGTAGCTCCTGCCGTCAAGCTCCTCCCATTCGCCCTTACCCTCTCCGGTAACGCCGAGAGAAGAGAGGAAGGACGAGACAAGCTTTCCCTTCCTTCCGAGATCGGCGAAGGGAACAGCCAGAAGAAGCTCCACTTCCCTCTCACTCATTTTCAACAGGCATATTCTCATATCACCGCTCGCTGCATTCGAGGCTGAAGCAGCCTCAACGGCATCCTTTGCCTTTACGTTCTCACTGCTGACGGGAATTCTCACTCTGTAATACATTCTGTGTCCTCCGACAGGAAGAAGGATACATACCCGGAGAGAACCCGGCGTTCACAGTTGGAGAAAAGGCCCCGCCGTCATACGGAGGCATCAGAAATAATCATCGATTCCGGCCTCAGAGGTTCATTCCAGAGTTGACTTATGCAGTTACCCGGGCAAGAATAGAATTAACCCATGAGGTAAATCCATGGCGCCGGAACAACAAGCTGAGGGAAGGTAACGTCCTGCCGGGCGGGAAATCAAGACATATGACCCGGCTCTCACTCAAAACTGCCACAGGTTGTGGCAAAATTGATTCCGTCATTGACGGAGAAGGAAAATACATAATGAAAAGCCGCAGTTACATAGCAGTACCTCCCGGAGCCACCATAAGGGAACAGCTGAAAGACAGGAAGATGAATCAGAAGGAATTCGCTCTCAGAATGGACATGTCCGAGAAGCACATCAGCAGACTCATCAACGGAGAAGTAGCCCTAACTCCGGAAACGGCAATGCGTCTTGAGATGGTACTCGGAGTGCCCGCACATTTCTGGAACAGCCTCGAAGCCGTCTACAGGGAGAAACTCGTGATGGTGAAGGCTGAAAACGAAATGGATGCCGAAATGGAAATTGCAGGGAAATTCCCGTACAGGGAAATGCAGAAGAACGGGTGGGTACCCGAGGCCTCAAAGCCGTCCGACAGAGTCATCGAACTCAGAAAGTTCTTCGAAGTCGTAAGTCTGACAATGCTGAGGACTCCGCTCATCCCGAACATCGCATGCCGTCGCCAGGCATCGACGGAGAAGGCAGACTATGCTCTTTTGGCGTGGGCGCAGAAGGCAAAACTTGAAGCAAGAAAAACCGCAACGAAGGAGATTGACCTCAAAAAACTCGAAGAAGTCCTGCCCGCCATACGGGAGATGAGTTCCCTTGATCTTTCCGTCTTCAGTACGGAGATATGTTCACTCCTTTCCGAATGTGGAGTAGCACTTGTCTTTCTTCCACATATTACAGGTTCGTTCCTCAACGGAGCAGCCTTCCGTGACGGGAACAGGATTGTAGTAGGCCTTACAGCCCGCGGGAAAGATGTTGACAAGTTCTGGTTCAGTTTCTTTCACGAGACGGCTCACATCCTTTACGGCCACATCGAGAGCACAGAGGGAACGACAGAAGAGGAGGAAAACACCGCAGACAGTTTCGCCCGCGACCTTCTGATTCCTCCCGCGGACTTCTCCGCCTTCGTCAGCTCGAACCGCTACGACAGATCCTCCATCCTCTCCTTTGCAGAAAAGGAAGGCATCGATCCCTCCATCGTCGTCGGGAGACTTCAGAAGGAGAAGCTCATAGGATACAGCCAGTTCAACGACCTGAAGAGAAAGTACAGCATCGTCTGACAGAGGCCGCTTCAATACTTTCCCCACGAAGGTGAAATGTATTATCATCTGGGTATCATCACGGGGCAATAGCGCAGTGGATAGAGCATCAGTTTCCGGAACTGAGGGTCGGAGGTTCGAATCCTCTTTGCCTCGTATAATCCATGACGGGAAGGCGTTTGACCTTCCCGTTTTACATCACCCGAGGAACGTCGGTTCCTTCGTCTTGTCGATGATCTCTTCCCTGTAGGAGCTGATCTTCCTGCTGCGGGAAGTGAAGTTGAGGCCTACGATGTGTATGCGCTTGTCGGTATTGATGTATTTCGCATAGTACCTTTTGTTCCTTATCTGCTCGAGGGCCTTCTTCACCGAATGATTAACCTTGATTTCTATGACATAGACATCTCCGGGCAGTGTTATCGTCACGTCGATACGCCCGAGTGTGGTTGCTTCCTCAGCAGTGATGGACTCGACTCCGAAAAGAAGGAAGAAGGCGTAGAACATTCCCTGGTATCCAATTTCCTTACTCAGTACGGAAGACGGAATCTTCTCGTAAAAGGCATTCATTGCCCTGACCAGAGCAGGAATATCCCGGTCGTTCAGTGCACTTCTCGCCATTGTGATGTCATTGCTGATATCCGCTCCGCCTGCATACTGTCTAATCAGGCTCTTTGTGAATGCCGTTCTGACTTCCATGTTCGGAAAGGTAAGCGTAAGAGCAAAGGCATCACCGTCCTTTATCGTCAGATACCCCGTGAAGAAGAGAAGAGCAATCACCTGTGAGTCATCCAGCGAATGCGTAGCGAGATTCCTGTAGTCGAAAGACGAAATGGTGTCGGTACCGAGAATATAATCCTCCGTAACTATTCTTCCGAGGTGGTAATCTCTTGCAAGATCGACTGCCAGTGTACTTGCTCCGGTATCCATCCAATACGGTTTGAATCCGCACCTCTGATTGAAGAAGAAACCGATTGAAACAGGGTTATACACACGTAGCGGGCTGTCCTGTGAAAAACGGTAACCGTCATAATAAGTTCTGACTGCAGACAGGAAACCCTCTCTTGTCTCATATTCCCTGTCCAGGCGTGCCATATAGTCATCGATATAGGGCGAGAAGTTTGTCTCCAGCTCTTCTTCAGTGTAGCCGAATGCCGCAGCAAAATCGGGATTAAACGTCAGATCAATGAGATTGTTCATCTGTGAAAAAATGGACATATTCGAAAATCTGGTAATCCCCGTAATGAAGAAAAAGCGTACTTTCTCATTTGTATTCTTTATGACTGTATAGAATGCGCTGAGAGATTCCCGTATTCTATCGGCGAGTTCAATGTTTGTATAAGTGTGTATTATCGGAGTATCATATTCGTCGACAATGATGACAACTTTTCTGTCGAATTTGTACAACAGAGAGTAAAGCATCTCGGAAGGTTCCTCACGTTCGATTTCAACCCCGTTATTATGTGCGGCATCGATTATTCGTCGCTGAAAGGCTTTGAGAAAGATTTCATAAGTGGCTGTACTGATGTCTGCAAAATTAAAGTGAAGCACGGGATACTTTTCGAAAGAATAATCCGTACCGTCTATATAGAGTCCCTTGAAAAGCTCCCGTTTTCCCTCGAAGAGCGCCTTAAACGTCGAGCACATAAGACTCTTACCATACCTGCGTGGGCGGGAAATGAAGTAATAATAGTTGATTCTGTCGTTGACAAGAGAGTATATGTACTTCGTCTTGTCGACATAGAGACAGTTTTCATCCGATCTTAATTCTGCAAAAGAAGGGTTGCTGACAGCTATCGATTTCCTCATGAATCAATATTACATTGAAAAAGGGAAATCAGCTACTGCTCTTTTTGTACTCTTTATCAGACATCACACTACAGATAACGAATCCTCCTGAATTCTCCGTCTTTCCAGATAGAAATCTCTCATATCACGTCAAAGAAGAGAGGCTCAGTCAATCACATCACCGCCTTCGTCAGTGCCGTAGACAAGGTCCCCGCGGAATGCCTCAAGAAGCAGCTCCTCATACTTTCCTTCAGATACAAGTCCCCTCTCGAGAACGGCATTCGCCTGCTTTATATAGTTTCCGTATGTCATGTACCTTCCGCTCTCCGGAGAGGGTCTGTAGAGATCCGGACTGTATCCGAGGGCTTCGGCCATTTTCCTCACGGGTATATTCAGAAGTAATTCGGCTTCCTTTCTGGAGAGGAACTGAGTTCCCGAGAGGCGGTACACGACAGAGCGGTGGCTCACACCGTAGTACTGTCCGATTCTTATGAGGTCATCCGTCCCGAGATGCCTCTCCTTCCTTTCCGATACGATTCCTTCCACCATCTCCATGAGAGAGGCATCAGGAATGAGGAAATAGGAAGCGAACATGTCGGCAGCGCGTTCGGTATCCTTTCCGTCACCGAGCTTCTTCGCACAGACCGAAATCATGGCGTCGTCATAGTACAGGTGATAGAACTCGTGAGCAAGTGAGAACCTCTGTCTGCCGAGCGTCATGGATGAGTTCACGGCAACGACACTGTTTCCGTTCTGTCCCTTTACGCACATGCCGCTGAGGTTGTCCCCCATGGGATAGAATACAACGGTGAGGCCTTCAATACTCTGGGAGATACGGAAGATATCAAGCGGAGAGGAGCTGTCTATGCCGAGTCTTCTTCTGAGCATCTCCGCCTTCGTCATGAGAGAGGCATGATCAGTCATTCCCGTCCTCCAGCATCCTGCGCATGGCCTCCGAGTTGAGCGCTATCCTGTTCACGGCGGCAACGGCCTCCATCTCACTGAGGCTGAAGTCGCTTCCTCTGAATGCGAATGAAAGCTTCGACGGTGTAACCGGAGAGCCCTCCAGACCGGCGACATCGACGCCGAAGAGGGAGGCAAGCTTTTCAACAAGATCCGAGGAAAGGCTTCTCTCCCCCTTCTCCACTTTGGACACGAGGCTCTGATCCACCTCTAAAAACCGTGCAATGCTGTTCTGTGTGAAGCCTGCATTCTCCCTGAGGAGCCGTATGTTCTCCCCGATGACTGCTCTGTCCATTCGCTTCTCCTTCTACAGAGAAGATTATAAGGTACACTGTCATATTTCACAAGAGTGAGACTCCGGATTTTATGACAAATCATCACAAGAGAAAAGGAAACAGATTACTCAGTTCAGGTAGAAATCCCTCATTGTCGACACATCCCTGAGGTCCTTTACGAAGACAGCTCTTATGCCTTTTCTGTCGATGAGAAGGTGTTTGTCGGCATATATCTTCTGAATGTCATTCCGTGTCAGATAGCCGGCGACCTCGTATGACCAGTCAAAGGGAACGAGAATATCCCTGAGGATTCTTTTCGAGAGCTCCCCTTCGATTTCCCCGTCTCCGCAGTAGTCACGAACCTGCCGCTCGAACGCACTGAGAGCATCAAGAGCGAGACTGGATTGGAAAACGATATTCCTCTTCTCTTCGACGAGTCTGACCTTCTCCCGTCTTTCCTCATCGGAAAGATCATCGCTTCCGAGAATCCCGAGGAGAGCAAGAATCTCCTTTCCAAGCCGATTCTGAGTGGAAAGATATTTCGTTCTGTACTCCGCAGCGAGAGCAAGGGCCTCGTCCGCGCCTCCGCCGTTCTTTCCGTTTCTGGTGAGGATTTCCATTATCGGAGTAAGGGAGAGTAAGAGTATTTCCTTCTGAGAGCGGTAGAGCCTCAGGACCACCGTGATGTCAGCTCTTCTGCTTTCCTTCCTGTCGGAGCTGAGGAGTGAGAGAATATCATCATTCCAGCTGATGGACATGATTGCGGTCTCCTTGCCGTTGATCGAGTTCTCGCCGTTCTCGAACTTGAGGCCGAAAGTGGCGAGGACATCCAGCAGGATATGCCCGGATATCTTCTGTCTGAAATAATAATCGAAGTCGAGGTAGGTCCTGGTATCCTCTCCGGTGAACTCATCCGGTCCGAATATCGAGCCGTGTACTCCGCAGTATATCTTCTCATACTGAATATACAGCTCATCAAAGCTGCCGGACAGCGTTTCCCAGTCAGAGGCGTAGGACACTTCCCACGCATCATCGACAGAGTCCCCTATATATTCAAGATATTCCCTGACCTCCGTTTCGAACGGCTTGTAGGGCCTCTTGTTCTCTTTTGCAATCTTTGTTCTGTCGGCAGTCCTGACCGGTGTGAATCTCACTTCGCCCATGTTCACCTCATCTCTCATTCTAACCCGGGAGAGAGGAACAGAGAAAGCGGAAAACGGGAAAAACTGTCAGAATGAAGCCTGCAGTCCCGGAGGCACTGACAGATGCAGGAAAACAGGAGAAAGGCAGTCTTCCGCCCGGAAAGGAAGGAAAGCCGCATCCGGAACGACGGATAATCGTCACAAACAGAGTTCCTCAATGACGGAAGCTATATCATCATCGATGAGAATCGAGCGGCTTCTTATCTCCTCCGGGCATACGGCATCACCCTTTGTAACAGAGGCGTAGACTGAGAGGGGATTATCCCTCGTCATCCTCCAGAACGGGTACCTGATGATCGACGGAGTATTGTATTCCACGCCGAGTTCGAGAAAGAGTACTCTTCGCCCCTTCACGGACTGAAGGAAATCCGCATAACGCTCAGCGGCCTTGTTCCAGCCTTCGTCCTCGACGAAGCTCTCGTCGGAGCGAGGTTCATCGTCATAGGCTTACCGCAGTGCGGTCAGTGAGGAATGAGAGACGAAGGAACCCTCATGTTCTCCTGGCGGGAGTACATTTCACGGATAGCGTCCTCGTTGTCATACGTCTCCATGGTACAGGGAACGCTGCACTGAAAGAGGCCGTAATCCCCCCCGGGTGTAGAAGAGCCGCTCCTTACTGAAGCCGGCCTTCTGAAATGCATGGTCGACATTCGTCGTGATGACGAAGTAATCCCTGCCGTCGACAAGCTTCAGGAGATTGTCGTACACAGGAAGAGGTGCGTCACTGTACCTGTTTATCATGATGTAGCGTCTCCAGTACGCCCAGTACTCCTCGGGAGACGGGAAGGGATAGAAGCCTCCGGAGTACATATCCGAGAAGCCGTACTTCCCGGCGAAATCGGAGAAGTACATCTGGAAGCGCTCCCCACTGTACGTGAATCCCGCCGCAGTCGACAGCCCCGCCCCCGCTCCGATGACGACGGCATCGGCACTCTGGAAAGCACTCTTCAGTCTCGTATACACTTCACTACTCATAC
>CAVFVX010000111.1:0-8572 GCA_963626075.1 Acutalibacteraceae bacterium | reverse complement strand
GGAATAGTCTAACTTTTGTCCAATAAAAGGTCCGGTTTATTTATTTTACGCTTACGCAGATTCTTGTGTTTGGGAGCTGTGTAACAATCGATAAGCGCCTAACAGGGATCGGCATCGTGCTGCTCTGCAGGGGGTTTGGGAGCTGTGTAACAATCGATAAGCGCCTAACAATTTTCCGGCTTACTTCGGTATTCCAGAAGTTTGGGAGCTGTGTAACAATCGATAAGCGCCTAACGCCGCTCTCAAGAGTATCGACAAGCTCAACGTTTGGGAGCTGTGTAACAATCGATAAGCGCCTAACGAAAGTACACGTGCTACCATAGATAAGGAGGTTTGGGAGCTGTGTAACAATCGATAAGCGCCTAACAATCCGCTTGATAGACGCCAGCAAACATTGGTTTGGGAGCTGTGTAACAATCGATAAGCGCCTAACATTAGCTGCTGCAACTTGCTTCTTTAGCGTGTTTGGGAGCTGTGTAACAATCGATAAGCGCCTAACGTCTGCGATAGCAGATGCAATCGTCTCCGTGTTTGGGAGCTGTGTAACAATCGATAAGCGCCTAACCCAGATAGACCAAGACATTATCAAAGGTAGGTTTGGGAGCTGTGTAACAATCGATAAGCGCCTAACGCATTCTGCAAAACCTCGCGGTCGTAGTGTGTTTGGGAGCTGTGTAACAATCGATAAGCGCCTAACTCTTCAAGGAGATACGCGCTCGCGCATTGTGTTTGGGAGCTGTGTAACAAACATTCCAGACATTTACGAAGATTATCTGGCTCAAAGAAGCTTCCCGAGCCTTGCGTCGGCAACGGCGTCGGATATGGGATAGCCGGGCTTCCTTTGAGAGAACTCCCTCAGCATCGAAGCGATGGCTATCTCGTCATCATCGAGAGACGAAGGATAGAAAGAGTTGGTGAAGACGACGTCGCTCCCGAGAGTCACATGCGTCAGCGTAGTCGTGTGGTTGATTTTCACAGAGTCACGGTGGAAGACGAAGTCCTCGGTTACCGGGTAACCGTCTTTTCCGATATACGTAATCCCCTTCTCTGTTATGACGCCTCTCTCACCTCTTATCTCGATGCGGGAGGGGATTATGTAGCTGTGATATTGTGTCGACGAGAAGTCGTTGATGAAAACTTCTCCGCTCTTGAATTCGACGACGGTGATCTTTCTCCTGTAATCCTCCGTCTCTCCAGTCCTTACGAGACCGGGTCTCGCCCCTGTCTTCAGGGACGGGAAGGAGGAGTCGAGAACACGTCTCACTTCCTTTATCTCCCTGTCGGGAAAGATTCCCCTTAGAATCGAAGCCGCATGGTGGTTGTGAAGAGCCGAGAGATATACGCTCCCGACCTTGCCGATTTTCGGGAGAGCCTGTCTTATCGAGGAATAGAGGGGAGTATGCCAGTACTGCTCCATTGCACAGCCTTCTATCTTTTCCGCTCTTCCGAGCTCGCTCTCGCCGAGAGAAAGGAATGTCGTTTCCGAGAGTATTCTCTCGCCCCGCCCGGAAAGATTCTCGAGGAGAGGGAGGAATCCCTCCCTTCCCGAAGATACGATTACTCCGTCGTGGGCACAGGACAGAGCCTCATCGAGAGAACAGGTGGCGGAATACCCGAGAGAAATGAGCCTCTCCATCTCGTCGGGACGGCGGGTGTAGACGGATGCTATCCTGAATTCTTCGGGGAATGCGGATGCGATGCGCATATAGAACTGCGCCCTCCAGCCCGTGCCGCATAGAACGAAATCTGTCATGTTCTGATCCTCCTTCCTCAGTGAAAATTGTAAGAACGAAACGAAGGGAAGTAAAGGCAATAAAAAACCCCACATGGCAAAAAGGAGGAAACCATACGTGGGGAACAAAAGGAGGTTACTGAAACCGAACGATTATCATTTTCGATTTCTGACTGAAATATAATCAGATTGAAAAAGAATGTAAACCGATTTTCCAAAAATTTTTGAAAAATTTTAAGAATTATTCTGTATTATCTTCTCTGTGAAGGAAATGTGTAAATGAAAATCGGTATTTTCCTAACCGCTTCCGCTATTTTCCAAGCCACTTCCTGATTTCGTCGTACGATGAGTCGACGAGGCTGCCTCTTATCTCGAGCGGGTTCTCGATATACGCACCATTGGCCGCTCTCCCGAGATCCTTCAGGGCGTCTCCGAAGCCGCTTCCCTCATGAGTACAGAACGGCCGGATTGTCTTTCCGGTGAAATCGAAGGACTCGAGGAACGTGAAGACAGCCATCGGCATCGTTCCCCAGTAGTTCGGAAAGCCGAGGTAGATGACGGAGAAGTCTGAAATCGACTGCGGAAGAGACACAAGCTCCGGCCTGGCATCATTATCTTTGTCCCTCTTTGCCTCTGCCGTGCATTCACGGTAGTTCATGGAATAGGGAGTCTTCTCCTCTATTCTGAAGAGGGCGCCGTTCATGAGAGAGGCAATGTTTCTTGCAACCTTCTCGGTGTTGCCCACCTGGACATATTCAAGCTTCCCGCCGAAGTAGTTCTCCCCCGCCCTGGAGTAATACGCCACAAGTCTCGTCATCTGATTTTCCCCTTTGAAACCTTTGATGGCACTATTATGTTACACCGGAGAGAGAGTTCTCAAGCATGAATTTCAGCCTCTCTCTATTTCCTTCTGGAATCTCAGGAGATTGTCGAGCGTGAGGGCGAGGTCCTTCTTCGCTCTCGGTCTCTGCTCCTTATATGGAAGTGCGACACGGTTTATCGAGAAGACGGCACTCACGCCTTCATCGTATGCTCCTTCCGCTCCGTCAGCGATGTCGCCGACGAAAGCTATTGTCTTCACGCCCTTCTTCCTCGCTTCCCTTGCTACTCCTATGACGACCTTGCCCCTGAGAGACTGACCGTCGATTCTTCCCTCTCCCGTGTAGACGAAGTCTGCGCCGTCTAGAAGCGAGGAGAAGTGAACGGTATCGAGAACGGTTTCGATGCCCATCTGAAGAGAGGAGCCGAAGAAGGCGACCATACCGCCGCCCATTCCTCCCGCGGCACCGGAGCCGGGGATGGCCCCGACATCAACACCGCAGTCTCTCTTCATGACAAGAGCGAGCTTTCTCATCTTACCGTCGAGGTCTTTTACCATCTTCTCATCAGCACCTTTCTGCGGACCGTATACATACGCCGCTCCCTCTTCTCCGTAGAAGGGATTGTCGATGTCGCACATGGTGGTTATCTCAATAGCCTTCAGTCTTTCATCAATACCGGATAAATCAATACGGGATACTTCATCGAGAGTTCCTCCAACCGGGATGAACTTCTCTCCGCTCTCTTTGAGGAATTTCGCACCGAGAGCGGAAGCCAGACCGCATGCTGCGTCATTCGTGGCGCTTCCTCCGAGGCCCAGTATTATCCTCTTCGGATTATGAGAGAGGGCATCGAGTATGAGCTCTCCGACTCCGTATGTTGTGGTCAATGACGGATTCTTCCTGTCTCCGACCATCGGGAGAGCTGCGGCTGCAGCCATCTCGATGACTGCGGTGCCGTCTGTAAGAAGGCCGTAGTAACCCTGAACCTTTTCTCCGAAGTAAGGGCCCGTCACTTCCTTATATATCTTTCTGCCTCCGAGTGCCTCGAGAAAGGCGTCGACGCTTCCTTCTCCTCCGTCTGCGACGGGAATGGAGATTACTTCGCATCCGGGATAGTGGGAGAGGATTACCTTCCTCATGATTGAACATACTTCACTCGAGGACATCGTCCCCTTGAAGGAATCTGGTATAAGGATGACTTTCTTCATGTTTTCTCCCGTTAAAAGGAAACGGAAACTGTCCCCGCTTCCAGTCAGTTTTAAAAAGCATCATGTATTGAACGCTTTTCCCCTGTACATCTTCTCTATGTTATGTCCCCTTCTCAGTTCCCTGTCTGTACAGTCAGAGAGAGGCCTTATCTCATTGTTCTCCAGAAGGAAATTGCAGTCCGGACGCAGAAGTTCGTTCATCATCAGCCATGTATTGTGAGATGTCATGAGTACCTGGCAGTCCAGAGAGAACAGTCTCCGGCAAACGGCAGTACTGACGGAATAATGATATAAGGCATCAAAGTTGTCGATGAAGACAAACGATGCCCCGTTCAGATTCTTCAGCCAGTAATAGAGCAGTGTCAGTGAGCTTGTTCCCGTTGATCTCACTGCGTCGAAGAGGACAGAGGAATCTCCGATTCTGCAGATAAGCAGTCTGTCTCCCTTCTGAGGAGGAACGAAGGTGTAGGACTGCCCGCTTACCTCGCTGAGGAAGGCACTGAAGTCATCCGTGAGGTTGTTTTCGATGATGAACTCCTCCAGAATCTCGCTCTGTGTCTTCAGCCCCATGAAGCCCCGCTCCTCCAGACTCCTGAACCAGAGCATCGAATCGACAAAGGAGGTAAGCCTGTTGAGATAGTGATTCTTATCCAGCGGATAGGATATGAGAAGATTGTTGATTATCGAGATGTTGTTCGAGTTCTCCCTCAGCACTTCCAGCTTTTCCGGAACCATCGGAAACTCTTCCTGATCCAGAAAGAAGGAACTGCCGTCTCTTCTGAAGACCGTCTTCCCGTCCTCGAGAAGTTCCTCCTCAACGAGGACGGACTTGGAATTCTTTGCATATCTGTATTCAAGATCCTTTCCGTCGAAGAGGAATGTGTACTCGAAATACATCGGTCTGTCGGGAGCGCCTGCGTAAACGGACGACACGTAGTACTGCGGCATCTTCATTCTGGTGGAGAGGTGGTTGATGATGTCGAAGACGGCAAGGCCGAGATTCGACTTTCCGCTTCCGTTCGGTCCGTAGATGATTGCATCCTTGATTATGCCGTTACGCAGGGCATAATCATTGAATTCATAACTGCGCGGCTTTGAAAGGTCCAGTTCGATTCTATCCCTGAAGCCCTTGAAATTGGTGACTGCGAACTTCTTAAGCATAGACTTTCCTTCAGCCTTTATTCTCCTGGATGATTCCCGGCAAGTCAAGCTTCGTAATTTTTTTACGGAACAAAAGGAGAAAGTACACTTTTTGGGGACAAAGTCCAGAAATTTATGACACGGCGGGAATTATCCGGTACAATTTCTAATATACCGTAGACTTATACCTGTTCCGACATTTCTTCAGGAAGACACGGGACAAAAGGAGACTGAAGATGGCACTTCCGACCAACATACATACACTGCTCTCCGGCAATGTCGTAGAGTGGGCCAGAATCGAATTCAAGGAATCCTGGAAACCCGAAGCCTCCCTCAAGACAATCACGGCCTTTGCCAACGATATAGACAACTGGGGCGGAGGATACCTCATCATCGGCGTCGAGGAAGACGAAAACGGACGACCGAAAAGGCCGTTCAAGGGATTGAAGCTCCCCGAAGTCGACAAAGTCATGAAGGATCTGCTCAACAAGTGCAGGCTCATCAGTCCGGATTATCTCCCGATAGTCCAGCCCGTAGACAACGATAATAACACCAAGATTCTCATCGTCTGGTGTCCGGGAGGTCCAGTCAGACCTTACAGCAGTCCGACATACTTCACCTATGAAAAAGGAATTGCAAAAGCGTCGGACAAGACAACCTGCTGGATAAGGAAAATGGCAAGCACCGTCAAACCTTCCGATCAGGATATGGCTGACCTCTATTCCCTGGCCAACCGTATTCCGTTTGATGATCAGACGTGTCATGCAGCAGACATGACCGACCTCAACATAACGCTCATCAGAGCTTATCTCAAGGAAATCGGAAGTGACCTCTACGAGGAATCTGCAACGATGGATTTCAACCAGCTCTGCTCTGAGATGGAGATTTCGAATTCACTTCCGGAATATACGAAACCGAGGAATGTAGGCCTGCTGTTCTTCAGTCTGAATCCCGAGAAGTACATAAAAGGCGCGAGAATCGATATTGTCGAATTCCTTGACGGTGACGGCGGCGACAAGATTGAAGAGCACATCTTCCGGGGACCTCTCCACCAGCAGCTCAGGGATGCCCTGAGGTACATCAGCAACAACATCATACAGGAAAAGATAGTAAAGCATCCCGACAGAGCCGAAGCCGACCGCTACTTCAACTACCCGTTTCCGGCAATCGAGGAAGCTCTTGCCAATGCGGTGTATCATAAGGCATATAACGTTGATGAGCCGATAGAAGTCAGAGTGGAAACGGACAGAATAGATATTCTGAGCTATCCCGGCCCCGACCGATCCGTCTCCGTCGACGCACTCAAGACCTTCAATGTTCTCGGAAGGAAATACCGTAACCGACGCATCGGAGACTATCTCAAGGAACTCCATCTGACCGAAGGGAGAAACACGGGTTTCAGAAAGATTCTCAAGGCTCTTAAGAACAACGGGTCTCCTCTTCCCGAGTTCATCACAGATGATGAGCATACCTTCTTCGTCTCAAGAATATATATCAGAGAAGGGTTCAATGATGTTGAGCCTGAATACCAGGATGTTCCGGAAAAAGAACCTAAAAACCTGGAAAAAGAACCTAAAAACCTGGAAAAAGAACCTAAAAACCTGGAAAAAGAACCTAAAAACCTGGAAAAGAAACTAGGAATTCAACCAGAGAGTGAACATTTGGACAAAGCAACCAAGATTAAGATTAGAAGGAGCAATGTTCTGGTTCTATTGGAAGATAATCCATCTGTCTCGATAATAAGCATCAAAGAAAAACTCGGTCTCTCAGAAATGCAAGTAAAGAGAGTTATAGCCAATTTGAAAGCAGAAGGTGTAATTCACCATGAAGGTCCATTGAAAGGCGGCTGCTGGGTGATAGACAAGCGCTGATTTCATCTTCTCTGCGTTATCGTTAAAAGTGCCCCGGTTTCCCGGGGCTCTCTGATTATTTCTTCCTGTACTTCACGTGCAGAAGCTCATGCTCGCGTCCGTTGAGGAGACGTTCATAGAGCGCCGTCACGCTCGGGTTCTGTTCAGAGTGGCGTATGCTCATCATCCTGTCGGATTCGTAGAGTCCGGCGCCTCTTTCCTTTCTCACGTCAGCGTGTACGAAGGGCTGTCCGCCGCCTGCGACACATCCGCCGGGGCATGCCATGATTTCGATTATGTCGAACTTCTCGCCGCCTTCGAGACGTTTGATGAGCTTCTCGGCGTTCATGAGTCCGGATGCAACTCCGAGGCGGAGCGTTACACCATCATCAGTCGTGACTTCGAATGTCTTGATGCCTTCGTTTCCTCTTTCACCGACATTGGCTATCTTCATGAGAGCGGATCTCGACTTGTCGGAAACGACGTTTCTGAGAACGGCTTCCGTAACACCTCCGGTGACTCCGAAGATGACTCCGGCACCCGACGAGTAGTCGTAGGGATGGTCGACAGGTTCGCCGTCGATGTCGCCGAGCATTATTCCGGCTTCCCTGAACATGTGGGAAAGCTCCTCAGTCGTGATGATTGCGTCGACGTTCGGTTCGCCGTCACGGGACCTGAACTCGGGTCTCTCAGCTTCGAACTTCTTGGCGGTACAGGGCATGATGGCAACACTGAAGAGCTTCTTTCCCTCTTCCCTTCTCTCCTCCTTGATGACCGATGCAAACATCTGCATGGGAGAGCGGCACGAGGAAACATTGTCCAGAAGCTCGGGGTGTCTCTTCTCGCAGTACTGGATCCAGCCCGGGCAGCAGGATGTGATGATCGGAAGGTTCTTTCCTTCCTCGAGTCTCTCCAGGAATTCCCTGCTTTCCTCGATTACGGTCACGTCCGCGCCGAAGGATGTGTCATAGACTTCGTCGAAGCCCATCTTTCTGAGTGCGGAGAAGATGAGAGGTGAGCAGTCCTTTCCCTCCTCGACTCCGGCTATATTACCCAGTGCTACCCTGACTGCGGGAGCAACCTGAACGACGGTCTTCGTGTTCCTGTCCTCGATTGCAGCCCATACGCGGTCGATGTCGCTCTTCGTGACGATTGCACCCGTCGGACATGCCGCGGCACACTGCCCGCAGCCGACACAGTCGGTTTCGCTGAGGGGCTTACCGAATGCCGTGGAAATCACCATCTTGCTTCCGCGGAATGCGAAGTCGATGGCACCCACGTTCTGGACTTCGTGACATGTTCTCACGCAGTCACCGCAGAGAATGCACTTACCCGAATCGAAGGTGATGCAGGACGAGGAGTTCGTGACTCTGTTCGTCTCCGCACGGTTGGGGAACCTCACGCCCTCGATGTTGAATCTCACAGCAAGGTCCTGAAGCTTGCAGGAACGGTTGTTCGAGCAGGTCGTACAGTCACGGCAGTGATTTGCGAGGATGAGCTCGAGAATGTTCTTGCGGTACTTCCTCAGTCTTGCGGTATTGGTCTTTATGCTCATTCCGGCCTTCGGGGGAGTCGAGCAGGCCGTATAGAGATTGCCCTTCTCGTCCTCGACCATGCACATACGGCATGCACCGTATATCGAGAGGTCGGTGTGGTAGCAGAATGTCGGGAGCTTGACGCCCGTCTTCCTTATGACCTGGAGCATGTTCTTCTCGCCGTTGATTGCGACGGGTGCTCCGTCTACATACATGAAATCGGTATTCATCCTCACTTCTCCTTTACTGCGCCGAACTTGCATGTCGCAATACATGAACCGCACTT
>CAVFVX010000110.1:0-8691 GCA_963626075.1 Acutalibacteraceae bacterium | reverse complement strand
CTGTACGTACACGAGGCTATTTCGTAATCGGCTGGTTTGATGGTTCGAAAGCAACGGACGGTTTCAGTTATAAACGGCTGAAGCAGGTTCAGCATTCGAAGAGTATAGACATAAGGTGATGCGGTTTGACTGCATCAGGAGGCTCCTCCCACGACTGGGGCGTCGAGGTTCCCGCCTCCAAAGGATTTAACAATGGAAAGACGAATGAAAGAATTTGCTACAGAATGGCAGGACGAGGAAATTCTGCAACAGCTTGTTGCAAATTTAGTATGGAACGCTAACAACCTTACTATTGGATGAATTGAACGCAAACTTGGAATGGAAGAAAAAAGCAATTAAGAAACGAAGGGGTTCATATCACGTATGGAACTCTCGGAAATAGAATAAGGAGAAAAGGCATGAAGAAATTTATCACGATTTCACTCATCGCAATCCTCCTCGCGAATTCGATATTTGCGGGCGGAACAAAGGAATCTGATTCCACCGGGGATCAGCTGGAGCGGATTAAGGCAAAGGGCGAGATTACAATCGCAATGGAAGGAACATGGGCGCCCTGGACTTATCATGATGAAAGCGACACACTTGTCGGCTTCGATACTGAAATCGGAGAAGCCATTGCTTCCAAACTCGGTGTCAAAGCCGTTTTCGTCGAAGGCGAATGGGACGGACTCCTTGCGGGACTGGACGCCGGACGCTACGACATTATGATAAACGGTGTCGACATAACAGAGGAAAGAAGTCAGAAATACGATTTCTCGACTCCCTACGCCTACAACAGAACGGCGGTCATAACCAAAAACGACAATACGTCCATTACCAGGATGGAAGACCTGAAGGGTAAGAAGACTGCAAATACAATTTCAAGTACATACGCGGAGGTCGCGGAGAAGTACGGGGCAACGGTATCGGGAGTGGATGACCTCATCCAGACATTCGAGCTCCTCTCCTCTGGAAGAATCGACGCCACCCTCAACGCGGAGGTAACCTACTACGACTACATGAATGCACATCCCGATGCGCCGTTCAAGATTGCATGCATCGACTACGAGACGACAAGCGTCGCAATCCCCTTCAGGAAGGGAGACGACTCGGCATCCCTCAGGGAAGCCGTCAACAAAGCTCTCGAAGAGCTGAGAGAGGAAGGTGTTCTCAGGGCGCTGAGTGAAAAGTACTTCGGCGGCGACATAACAGAAAACAACTGAGGAGCAGAAATGCTTTTCCGGGGAGGACGAAGGGCCTCCCCTTCTCTTTTCATTGGAGAGGAAAAGTTTTATTATCCCGTCCGGGTAACTGTAAAATGAATAGAGACTTAACTGTAGGAAAACCCGGAAAGGTACTTGTAGAATTCTGCCTTCCCCTCTTCGGCTCGATAGTATTCCAGCAGCTGTACAACATCGCGGACAGCTTCGTCGCGGGCAAGTTCATATCCGAGGACGCCCTCGCCGCAGTCGGCAACAGCTACGAGATAACACTCATCTTCATCGCCTTCGCATTCGGCTGCAACATCGGCTGCTCCGTCGTGACATCGCGTCTCTTCGGCGCAAAGGACTACACCTCGATGAAGAGCGCAGTCAGCACATCGCTCATCTCGACTGCTCTGACATGCTTCGTCCTCATGACGGTGGGCCTCGTTTCGATGAACGGACTCCTGAGTCTCATCAACACACCCGAGAACATCTATGCGGACTCGGCCCTCTACCTCAGCATCTACATCTGGGGACTGCCGTTCCTCTTCCTCTACAACGTATCGACGGGAATCTTCTCGGCACTCGGCGACAGCAGAACCCCGTTCGTCTTCCTCGCAGCCTCCTCCACATCCAACATCTTCATGGATATCCTCTTCGTCACAGCATTCGACATGGGAGTCGCGGGAGTTGCGTGGGCGACATTCATCTGCCAGGGCGTCAGTGCCGTACTCGCTCTTGTCTTCGTTCTCAGGCGACTCGGAGGAATAAAGACGGAGAAGAAGCCCGAGCTCTTCAACAAGACACTCTTCAAATCCTTCGTGACGATTGCCATTCCCTCGACACTCCAGCAGAGCTTCGTATCGGTGGGAAACATCATTCTCCAGGGAATCATCAACAGCTTCGGTTCATCCGTCATCGCGGGCTACTCCGCCGCGATAAAGCTCAACAACCTCGTCATCACATCCTTCACCACCATAGCAAACGGTGTCTCGAACTATACGGCACAGAACCTCGGAGCCGAGAAGCCCGGAAGAGTGAAGGAAGGCTGCAGAAGCGGCGTAAGGATGGTCTGGGTCATTTCGGTTCCCTTCATCCTCCTGTGGATGCTTCTCTCGGATTCCCTCCTGGGACTCTTCGTCGACAATCCCTCGGCTGTCACACTCCAGACGGGACGACAGTTATTGAGAATCGTATCTCCGTTCTACCTCGTCGTATGCGTGAAGATCATATGCGACGGAGTTCTCAAGGGAGCGGGAAAGATGACCCCCTTCATGATTTCGACATTCTCGGATCTCATCCTTCGTGTCGCACTCGCAGCCGTTCTCTCCAGGACCGCTCTCGGCGTCACCGGAATATGGCTCAGCTGGCCCATCGGCTGGGGAGTCGGTACCGTAATATCGATTGCATTCTACAAAAGGGAATCGAAATCCTTCATCGACAGAAACGAGATAAAAGAAGAAGTCGAAATCGTCAGAGACTGAGTAACAGAGGCAGGACACAGAGCCCTGCCTCATTTCTTCATACCGACGGAAGCGGAGAGAAATCGACACCAGGAAGACTGCCTTCCTCCTTTTCAATGAACATCAGCATATAAATCGGAAGGTATGTTATCTTTCCGTCTGCTGATACATTGTGTGAAGAGAGGACCACAGCCTCTTCGAGACCGTATTCCTTAACCTCCAGGACAGAGGAAAGAGCAGAGTGCCGTGTGTAGGTCTTTCCGCTCTTCACTTCTATCGCAAGGGCCTTTCCACGGTATTCAACGACAAAGTCGAGTTCTCCGTATTTCTTCGAATTGTAGTAATAGGGAGTCAGACCGTGGGCAAGGAGTTCGGATGCCGTGACGTTCTCGAATATGGCACCATAGCTGACATCCTCTGCTCTCAGAATCATCGCCCGTCTCGCCTCCTCTCCAAGGAAATACGACAGCAGCCCGGCATCGGAAAGAAACAGCTTGAAGAGGTTGCTCTTCGCATTGAGAAGCATCGGAATTGTGGGAGAGACTATGTTGTACACGGGAATCGCAACCCCCGCCGCAGTCAGCCACAGAAAGCTGTCCCTTCCCTCCTCGTACGTCAGTCCTTTCGATACCGATACATAATTGAACCTCTTGTTCGGATTCATCAGCTGGGCGGGTATCTTCCGATAGATTTCCGTGAGAAAGAGTTTCTGAGAGCTGTCACTCTCGTATTTGCTGAAATCCCCCATGTAGATATCTGTAATGGACTTCTGAATGACGGCCACCATATTGAAGTCATGTGAATTCTGGTATTCCACAACGGCATCGGGCATTCCACCGACGATGAGATAGTAATAGAACCTCTTCATCATCTCTTCGTGAATGTACGGACTGACTTCCGTTCTGCTGTCGAATGACTCTCTGAGCTTCTCTTTCAGTTCGGGAGAAAAGCCGTATATCTGGAGAAACTCCTCAAAGTCCAGGGGATACATGTTGTCGACAATGAGGTATCCCACCGGGGCGGACCTCAGCTTCTTATAGGTGATACCTGAAAGAGAGCCGGAGAGAATATATCTGAAGGAGCCTTCGTCAACGAAGAACTTGATCATTGTCATCAGTTCCGGACATTCCTGCACTTCGTCGAAGAAGAAGACGGTCTCCCCCCTTCTTATGTTCTTCACTCCGTATGCCGATGCATATGAGACAAGGTCATCGACATTTCTTATATTATCGAAGACGTCACGGAAATCCTTATCTGTAATGAAGTTCAATTCAACATAGTTCACGCCCTCACGTTCGAGTACGGCACGTATCGAGTAGGTTTTGCCGACCTGCCTTGCCCCCTGAATCATATACGCTTTATGCCACTCGGGATGATGCAGCCAGTTCTCAATCTTCTTTTCTATCTTTCTCTTAAGCATTTTCTTGACTCTGAATAAATTATAACAGAATCCGGATTTTTTCCAATAAAAAAGAGGAGATTATGGCAACTTTTTCCGATGAAATCGGGCTGTTTTCACCCACTTTTTCCGAACGCCAGTAAACTATTTTACACTTTTTCGATAAACAATAATCCTAATTTTGTCTCAGGAAATAATTTTACTCAGACAGTCAGTTCGTCCGGAGCCCCGTCGTCAAAGTAGGAATTGAGATCGCCGGGATTGAAAATACCCTTGTTCGTCACGATTCCCGTAATGAGTCCGGGAGGAGTCATGTCGAATGCCGGGTAGTAGCCCTTCACTCCCTCGACGGCCGTTCTCACGCCCATTGCATATAAGGTCTCGTCGGGGTTCCTCATCTCGATTGTGACGGTATCGTGAGTGGGATGAGCCCTGTCGGGAGCTCCCGTGACATACACGGGAACATGGAAGTAGTTTGCGCAGATTGCTATCTGGCTTGTTCCGACCTTGTTGAAGACATAGCCGTCGCAGCTTATGGCATCGGCAGCACAGGTAAAGACGTCGACGTGCTCGTTCGCCATGACGAAGGCTGGCATATTGTCCGTAATCAGCGTCACATCGAAGCCCATCTGATAACATACAGTACTCGTGAATCTCGCTCCCTGGAAGAAGGGACGAGTCTCCGGGCAGAAGAGACGGATCGGATTGTTCCTCTTTCTGCACTCCCTCAGCATCAGACCCAGGACCGTTTCCGCATAGCACTGCGTCATCACGGTTCCGCCCTGCGGGAACCTGTCCACAAGGTTGCGGGCGATTCTGTCGACACGAGCATAGCGCTCGTCGTTCATTCTGACGACAAAGTCCCTTACCTCGTAGTCGGCTCTTTTTCCTTCTTCGAGAGCCTTGAGGGCAACGGGAATGCACTTCTGTGTCAGTGCTTCCATTCTCCTGCGGGTGGTGGGGCGGGATGAGGAGATGACGAGAGATGCCTTCTCGAGGAACGCCTTAGTCTCGGCGTAAGTCCTTCCTCTCATTATGCAGCAGGCAAGCGCCATTCCCATCGGGGCGAGAGTATACGGCCCGGTGGACTGCGTGACCATGTCGTGTATCGCTGTGGCAACATCCTCGACAGTGCGGCATACAACCCACTCTGTCCTCTTCGGGTAGACACGTCTGTCGAGTACCCTTACTTCACCTTCATCGTACCATGCCACATTCTCGTACTGCAGCATGAATGCCAGATCCTTATCCTGTCTTTCCATATCGGTTATTATCTTCCGTTTTCCCGTCAAGTGAAAGTCAAATCTTCACTTCGAGTACTTCTCGTAGTCGTAAGTACCCTTCTTCAGCGGTCTGTAAACCGTGAAGAACATCGTGAGGTAGCATGCGGATGCTCCGATGAGCTGACTGAGGGCTTCTGCGTAGAACACGCCGTAGACACCGAGCCCCAGGCGCGGCAGCAGTATGATAAGCGGAAGCACCAGAAACACCTTTCTGAGAAGTGAGAAGAAGACTGCGCTCTTCGGGTGATTGAGTCCGACGAACGTCGTCTGTCCCGAACTCTGGAAGGTCATCATGAAGAAGACCGCGAAATATATTCTCATCACAGGCACCGTTACAGACACAAGGCCCTCGTCGGGAGTGAATACAGATATCAGGACTCCGGGGAAGGCCATGACGAAGGCCCAGGAGAGAACGGCATAGGAGAGTGACATGACGGTCATTATCCTGATGGTCGAGCAGACCCTGTCGCTCTTCCTCGCTCCGTAGTTGAAGCCCATGACGCTCTGGGAGGACTGTGTGACGGCGCTTATCGGGAGAGATACCATCTCCCTGAGGGAATTGATGATGCTCATCGCTCCGATGTAAAGCGTAGAGAGTGCGCCTCCGTAGAGCCTGAGGGTCATGTTCGACGCAGCCTGCGTGAGGGAATTCGTCATCTTGAACATGAATCCCGATACTCCCAGCTTGAGTACCCTCAAAATGACGGCTCTGTCGAGAATGAGGCGGTCAAGCTTCAGGTCGGATTTCCTACTTCTGAGAAAGAGAACCACATAGAGACTCGACGCCGCCTGGCTTATTACCGTTGCAACGGCAGCCCCCTTCACGCCCATGCCGAAGACGAAGATGAATACCGGGTCGAGTACCGTGTTGATTACGGCTCCGATTATGACGGTCATCATCCCCACCGTTCCGTGTCCCTGCATCGTTATGAAGGAATTGAAGCCCACCGAGATAAGGACGAAGACCGTTCCGAGAACATATATCGAGAAATAGTCCACCGCATAGCCTATCGTACTCTCCTCGGCTCCCATCAGGTACAGAAGCGGGGTGCGGAAGATATAAAGAAGTACGGTTAAAACGACACCCGTTATGAGAGCCATCGTGAAGGCCGTGTTCATGATGAGCCCCGCCTTCTCATCGTCTCCCTTTCCTCTCTCGATTGCAGCTATAGGCGTGGCACCGGAGGAGAAGAATGTCGCGAATGCGGAAATGAAGGAAATCAGGGGGAATACGACCCCGACTCCGCTGAGTGCGAGTGTTCCGTCTCCCTCCATGTGGCCGATGAAGGCCCTGTCGACGGTGCTGTAGAGAACGTTGACGAAGTCCGCAAGGAGCGTCGGCACGGCGAGTGTGAGAATATGCCGGGTAAGGCTGCCCTCACTGTAGAGCCCCGTTCTGAGCGTCTTCATATCTTCTCCGGAGAAAGGTTGCGGTAGGTGCAGAATCTGATCGGATAGCCGTTGTCGATGATCTCCTCCCCCTCTGTTTCGAGTACCCACGACGGATTCTCGTCGAGGTTGTCGAAGAAGACCTCGGCTCCTCCGTCGGCATCGACCTTCGTGAGAAGCACCTTCGAGCAGTACGGAAGAAGCGTGTGGTACATCATCGCGCCCCCGATGACGAACACATCGTCACTTTCGTACTTCCTTATTTCATCGAAGAGCTCATCCAGGCTCTCGACAAGCGTGAAGCCGTCCCTTTCCGCCCTTTTCCTGTCGCCTCCCGGCCAGAGAACGATGTTCACCCTCTTCTTGAGGGGCTTTTCCTCGGGGAAGGAGAGAAGAGTGTTCGAGCCCATGACGACGACCTTCCCCAGGGTTGTCGAACGGAAGAATTTCATATCGAGGGGAAGGCGGAACATGAGGTCGTTCTTCCTCCCGATTCCCCAGTTTCTGTCACAGTGTAATATGGCCTGCATTCTCCCTCCTAGATTGCGACGGGTATGTCGTACTTCTTCGGGTTGTATTTGTAACCCGTAAGCGAGAAGTCGTCGAGAGTGAAGGAATAGAAGTCGGTCTTATCCTTATTCATTCTGAACTCCGGAGCCGGGTACTGAGGAGATTCGATTATCTCCTTCACAATCGGGATATGCCTGTCGTAGATGTGGGCATCGGCGATTACGTGAACGAGCTCCCCCGCCTCGAGACCGCAGCTCTGTGCCATCATATGCATGAGAACAGCATACTGCACGACGTTCCAGTTGTTCGCGGTGAGCATGTCCTGACTCCTCTGATTGAGTATTCCGTTAAGGGTATGTCCCGAGACATTGAAGGTCATGGAGTATGCGCAGGGATAGAGATTCATTTCACTCAGGTCATGATGATTGTATATGTTCGTCATGATCCTCCTCGACTGGGGATTGTGCCTGAGGTCGTAGAGGACTCTGTCGACCTGGTCGAAGTCGCCCTCCCTGTAGTGGTGCTTCACCCCGAGCTGGTAGCCGTAGGCCTTCCCGATGGAGCCCGTCTCGTCAGCCCAGCTGTCCCAGACATGGGACCTGAGATCGTGGACGTTGTTCGACTTCTTCTGCCAGATCCACAGCATCTCGTCAATTGCGCTCTTGAGATAGGTGCGCCTTATCGTGATGATCGGAAACTCCTCCCTCAGGTCGTAGCGGTTGACGATTCCGAACTTCTTGATCGTATGCGCGGGAGTCCCGTCACTCCAGTGCGGTCTTACGTCCGTTCCCTCGTCCGAGACGCCGGAGGAGAGAATCTCATTGATGTTGCTTATGAAAATCCGGTCTGCTCTGCTCATGATTATTTCCTGCTTAGTTTTCTCTTTATGAATCCGATCCAGTTCCTCAGGAGATGGCGCCCCGAACGCTTTCTGATGTCATCAACTGCCTCTTCCTGGGAAGTGTAGGCATCGGTACGCTTCATCTCGTCCCAGCGCCTCACAACCCACATGTAGACGTCAGCCTCGGTGTAACCGGGAAAATGCGTCAGGAGGTGCTTTCTGTCGAGGGCCTCGACTATCGGACTGTATATGTTCTTATACCAGCTCACCGCACCTTCCTCGAAGGTCATGACGTGATCGAGGTGCTCGTTTGCATAGTACTTGTGAACAAGGATGTGGTTCACCATCTCGGGGTACGAGCCCGGAGTCGTGAAGACAATCTTATCCATCGGAAGGTATGTGGGATTGTACTGCTCGATGAACCGCGCCCTCTCGCACTCCACCACTTCCTTCTTCACTTCGTTGAGGGTCATGCCCTCATGAAGGGGAATCTTGCTCGTGAGTTCGACGACCTCGGCGTCGATGAATTCCTGGCCGTTGGACTTCGCAACGGACACGCGGTGGTTGCCGTCACGGACGAAATACCACTCCCCGAGCTTGTAGACGCTGATGGGGGGAAGCG
>CAVFVX010000109.1:0-8713 GCA_963626075.1 Acutalibacteraceae bacterium | reverse complement strand
TTTTAGAGTAGCTTTATTTTCGCCGAACTTAATTAACCTAGCACATTCAATGGGGTCAAAGCCTTCCTCGGAGAATAAATCCGAGAATACTTTCACAGCTTTTGTGACAGCTGTCTTTCCAGAACCGTTAGGGCCGTATATTCCTACAATAGGATTATCCCTATTGAATGTAATCCTGCCTGATTTGATATTGATAAAGTTCTTAATTTCAAGTTCTTTGAGCCAAATACTCATATTGGTTATCCCTTTCTAAAATCTGGATTTAAAATCAGCATGTCATAAAACAGAAGATTTCATGCTTTAAATTTGCAACTTCGTATTATTCTCCTGCATATCGGAAACAAGGGGATCAAATCCCCCTACCCATTCAGTTTGAGTTTAGATGCTGTATTTGAAATAACATCTACGCACTTTGTCGCCCTCCCCAATGAATCATGAAGGTTATCGAAGTTGTATGGATGACCTTCCTTTTTGTAATCAAATCCTTCAACGTATCCGCACAAACCGCCATTAATGATAAAATCCAAAAATTTCACGTTTTGCCTCCTTCACTTTTTTGCTAAACCGGCAACGGCAGCAATAAGGAATACACTTCCACAGAGAATAACTGCGGGGATTCCAGCCAAAACTGCACCTGCTCCTGTGGTGACCACAGCTCCGACACCAAATTTAGTAATGTTGTTCATAATGAACTCCTTTTATTTATAAGATGATTTGAATATACGCTCACTTTTTTCATTTGTCAACGAAATCGGTATAAAATTTAGAATTTTTTATTTCATTACACTTTTCCATGGTGAAACATCAGACGAGAAAGAAGCATGCACAGCCATGGCCAGCTTCACAACAGATGTCCCCTTCTCTCTGTAGCCGATAAATGTGTCTGGCTTTCTGTACACTGTGGTATTAAGATTACTGCAGGAAGCAGAGATATGAGGAACTTTTCACAGCTACTGGAGCTGGCGTCTCTCCTCTCGGGTGATATGGGAGCTACCGTCCCCGAGATAAGGGAGAAGCTGGACTACGGATCACGATCATCAATCTACCTCGACTTCGAGAACCTCTTCAGACACTTCGGTCTTACTGTCATGAAGGATGAGGAGAATCCCGAGAGAAGAGGAAGAGAGGTCGTATACAGAATCGAGAAGGAGGACTGGCTGAACTTCAAGAAGAAGTTCATCAGCGAGGTTGTCAGCGACGACGACAGACTCCTATTATCCTTCATGCTCGAGAGCGTCGGGAGTACGTCGCCTCTCATCACGGCATCGGGTGACGGGTTTCTCGAGAGGCTGAAGAACCTCATCGGGAACCTCGATATCTCGCCGTGTGACTACAGGGGATTCTTCTCCCTCGAGAGCTCAAGGATTCTTCTTACCCTCCTCAGAGCCCAGCATAACGGCACTATTGTTCATATCACATACACGGGGAAGGAATACGATGTGTATGTTCTCAAGTGCTACGCCTTCTGCGGCGGTATATATGCCTACGTCATGAAGGAGGACGGCAGGGTATTCAATATCTCGGTACCCCGCATTGTCTCGGCTGCAGCGAGACTGCGCACGAAAGCTGGCGCCGGCGCGAAGCTGCCGGTTCCCGATATCGACATAGATGAAGCATTGAAGGATCCTTTCGGGATAATCAGAGTCGACGAACCCGTTACCGCTGTCATAAAACTCAGGGACAACCAGGGAAAGTACGAGATGGAGAAGACCTGGCCCGATTCCGTGAAGATAGAGAGAATCGATGAAACCACCCACCTCTTCACCGTTACAACACACGGCCACTACTGGCTTTTCAGATGGATTGAATCCCTCGGTCCCCAGGCTGAAGTACTTGAGCCGAAGTGGCTCAGGGACAAGGTGAAGGAATCACTGAGGTATACAGTCGAGGAAATCTACAAGGATGAGTAGAGGCCGGTTTCCCGGCCTCTCTCTGATGATACTCCTCAGTTATTGTCCTTGCCCTTGAGCAGCGCGGCAATACCGACCCCCAGTCCTACGATTGCTCCGACGACAAGGCCCGGGGCCCCGCCGATTGCTGTTCCGATTCCGAGTCCGGCTGCAGTTGATGCGCCGACTGTTGCAACGTCCTTAGTCTCTTTCTCCATCGATTATTCCTCCCAAGAGATCTGTCTTCGTCTTCGAGAGGCTTCTGCCTACCGCATCGATTGCATTGGCGCACTTTCCAGCCTCCTGAATATCCTCTCCGAATTCCCTGAAGCCGTAGGCATGACCTTCCTTTTCTCTGTCAAACCCTCTCATGGCTCCCATAATGCCTCCGTTCCAGAAAAAGTCCCTGAACGACATATATCCTCCCTTCCGGCTCTGTACCGTGTACGAACCGGTTGATTCACATTCCACACCGGAGTACTTCCGAAGCCGGATTCCCGTCATCCGCCCCTGCCTGCGTCTCCCGCCGTCATGACTGTTTCCGCTCCGCTTCCGTGTGTACAATGATTATGAAGAAGAAGTGTCCGAAACCATGGACACGATGTGAGTTTTCTGCATTCTCATTCGTATTTCTTCATGATGCCGTTCCGGGTATCTTTGACGGGCATGCTTCTTCCATTCTGAGCTCCATGGGGGAGTGGTAGTAAAGAAATCCTTGACAACCGGTTCTCCGGAAAGTTCATTTTCTCTGAAGCAGTTTCCGATATGCTTATGTTTTGTCGGACAAAAGCTGGACGGCATTATTGCCGGGTATATAGCTCGGGAAAATCGCAGGAAAGAGTGAGGCTCTTTTCCTTGCCAGAACTGCTTCCCTCAATAAAACGTCTCCCCTGGGACACATCCATGAGAGGTGCGGGGAGTCCTGTCACATTCATACTATTGTGTCCTCAGCCATGCGTCAATGTTTTACGAAGCTCTGCGGCCTTTCCTTCTGCCCTGGGGTTACCTCTCCCCGGAGAACCTGTTCATTATCCCGGGAGTTATGTCCGTACCTTTCAAACCTTTGGCTTTGATGTATGCGGCGTAACCTCGTAGATCAAAGGCAACCGGCTGCGGCTTCTCATAAGGGTTCACCCTTCCGAGGTACTCTTCCGCTATCCGATTATTGGATTTCTTCGTCTGTGCATTCATTTCTGAAGCCTCCCGGCCTTCATCGGAAACGGTAAATCGCGGAACCTGATTCACAGGGTGCGGAACCTGAGTTCAATGGTGCAAATCACATCAGGGCAACAAGCTTCCCGAGTGCAGCCTCGGAGAGGGTGTAGCCAGACTTCACGACCATTATGGAGTCGTTCTTTCTTATGAGGTAGGAAGAGCCGAAAAGGAAGGATTCGTCTGCTCCGGGAACGGAAACCTCAGTTCTGTCGCGGTAGGGATAGATTTCGTCCTCCACGATACGGCGGAGAGAATCCGAAGAGGTTGTGAATATCGAATAGGAAACGAAGGCGACTTCGTTCATCTTCGCTTCATCGTAGACGCTCTCGCCGGTCTCAAGACCGAAGCTCTCGTCAAAGTACGTCGAATAGGATGCAAGGACGGAGGATGACTCTGACGCTGTCGTTGTCCTGTAGCTCCCGGCTGTGGAACCTCCGAGATCTTCGAGGGTCAGAGGAATCTCATCAGAATAGAGCTTGTAGGACGAAGTTCCTATCTTCACACTCTCACTGCTTTTCTTCTCGCTGAGGAATGAATCGAGGAAAAGAAAGGCTGCGAATGCCACGAGGAACCAGAATACAAGACGCGTGGAAAAGTCGAGAAGAGGCTTTTTTATTCTCCTGAAGAACTTTTCGATGAAGGCTCCGACCGAACAGACCGTACAGACAGCAAGGAATACGAAGAGAAGCGCGAACGAGAATATGTAAGAGTTGGAGGACGTCACCTTCGCCATGCTGTGTCCTATGAGGAGAAAGAATGCGGTGAAGTAGAAGACACAGAGAATGAGATTCGAAAGTGCCTTTCTCTTTCCCCTTCTCTCGGCCTTCTTCTCGCTCTTCTCATCGGGAATGAGGATTTCGGGGTCGTCAACTTCCGCTCTCAGATACACGTGGCGGCGTCTGTCGTCCATTGTCTCCGGGCGCCCCACACAGATACAGTCCCAGCCCTTTTCCCTGAGGAAGACAAGCTCCTCCCTCACCTGAAGCTCTGTCGAGACTGCCCTTCCGTGAGCGTAGAGGGAAAGAGCGCAGACGGGGTGGTCGTCATTCCTCTTCTCGAAATGGAAGTAATTACCGACAACCTTTACCAGATAATTTCCCTCCTTTCTGTTTTTCTCGAGAAAGGCGGTGAGCTCGCTGTCTGTATGTCTGGTTATCTGGAAGAACTTCTTTGTCATGGCTAGAGTCTACAGAAACGGGACTCTTTTTACGAGTCCCGTTGTTATTTAAAATCCGAAGTCCTTCTGCTTTAAAGGGCATGCCACGAAGTGATTCGGCTTCACTTCGATGAGCTTCGGGACCGCACTCTTGCAGATAGCTTCCTGGCACTCGAGACAGCGCTTTGCGAATCTGCACTCCTCGGGCGGCTCGATAGGTGATGTGATCTCGCCCTTGAGCTTTACTCTCTCTCTTCTGTGTCCGAGTTCCGGGATAGGAATGGCGGAGAGAAGAGCCTGTGTGTACGGGTGTATCGGATTCTCGAAGAGTTCCTCTGCAGGAGCCTTCTCGACAATCTGCCCGAGGTACATGACTGCTATGTCATCCGAGAAGTGGTTGACGACGGAAAGGTCGTGCGTGATGAAGATGTATGTCAGCCCCAGCTTCTCCTGGAGTTCCTTCAGAAGGTTCAATATCTGAGCCTGAATCGATACGTCCAGTGCGGAGACAGGCTCATCGCAGATGATGAGCTTGGGCTCCATCGCGAGAGCTCTCGCGATTCCGATTCTCTGCCGTCTTCCGCCGTCGAGCTCGTGAGGATATGTGTTGATGTATCTCTCGGCAAGTCCTACCGTGTCCATGAGTTCGAGAACCCTGTCCTCGATGGCATGCTTTCCGGTGAGAATCCTGTTCTCCCTGATGGGCTCCGCAATGATCTGGCTCACGGTCTTCTTGGGATCGAGTGACGAGTACGGATCCTGGAAAATGATCTGCATGTCCTTTCTCATGTGGCGCATCTCGCCCTTACTGAGCTTCGTGACATCCTTACCCTCGAAGATCACCTCTCCGCTTGTCGGTTCGATGAGTCGCAGGATTACCCTTCCCGTCGTGCTCTTTCCGCAGCCGGACTCTCCGACGAGGCCGAGGGTCTTTCCCCTCTCGATCGTGAAGTTGATGTCGTCGACTGCATGGAGCATTCCGCGTGAGGTCTTGAAATATTTCTTAAGGTTTCTGACTTCCAGTATACTGTCGCTCATTTCCTGTTCCTTTCGAGAGTGAAGCCCTCTTCTCTGTCATAGCGCGAACATGCGACGCAGTGCGTGCCGCCGATGTTCTTCAGCCCGGGTATGCTCTCCGAGCACTCCGGTGTTGCATAGGAGCAGCGCGGAGCGAATGCACATCCCTTCGGAAGGTCCGTCGGGTCGGGCATCAGGCCGTGAATCGGCTTGAGCTTCGCTGTCCTGTTCTTGATGTTCGGGAGGGAGTTGAAGAGACCTTCCGTGTAGGGGTGTCTCGTCTCTCCGAAGACTTCCTCGAGAGAACCTTCCTCTACGATGCGTCCCGCATACATGACTGCGACTTCGTCACAGACTTCGGCGACGATGCCGAGGTCGTGGGTAATCATGATCATGGATGTGTTATACTTTTCCTTGAGCTCATTCATGAGTTCGAGAACCTGTGCCTGGATAGTTACATCGAGAGCTGTCGTCGGCTCGTCGGCGATGAGAAGCTTCGGGTTGCAGGCAAGTGCGATTGCAATGACGACTCTCTGCTTCATGCCGCCCGAGAACTGATGAGGATACTCGTTGGCACGCCCACGCGGGATACCGACCATCTCGAGCATGTCTCCCGCCTTCTTCATGGCTTCCTCGTGACCCACCTTCTCGTGGATGGCGATGGATTCGGCTATCTGCTCACCGACCGTGAATACGGGGTTGAGTGCAGTCATCGGGTCCTGGAAGATCATGGAGATCTCCTTTCCCCTGACCTGTTCGAGCTCGCTTGTGGAGATGTCCCTGACATCCCTGCCGTTGATTTCAAGTCTCTTGCACTCGACGACTCCGGGCGGATCCGGAACAAGGCGGAGCATTGCGAGAGCCGTGGTGGTCTTCCCCGCACCTGTCTCACCGACAAGTCCCAGTGTTCTCTTATAGCCGAGCTTTAAATTTATTCCGTTGACGGCGTAGACGATGCCGTCTTCAGTCTCGAATCTGACACGGAGGTCTTCAATGTTTAATATTTCCTTATTTTCCATATCTTCCATATCTTCCTCCTTATCTCTTGAGTTTCGGGTCGAGAGCGTCTCTCAGTCCGTCTCCGAGGAGGTTGAGAGAGAGAACGGTGATCATGATTGCAATACCCGGGAAGAGAGTCATGTAACTGTAGTCACGGATATAGAGTCTTCCTGCGCTGAGCATGCTTCCCCATTCGGGAGCCGGGGCGGGAACGCCGAGGCCGAGGAACGAGAGCTGTGCGGCAGAGATGATTGCAGATCCTACACGGAGCGTTGCCTGTACGATAATCTGGCTGAGACAGTTCGGGATGATGTGAATGAGGACTATCTTCCAGTCGGGCTGTCCGATTGCACGTGCAGCCTCGACATACTCCTCGCCTCTCACGACGAGAACTGCCGCTCTCGCGACACGCACGAACGGTGCCGTTGATGCGATACCGACTGCTATCATGAGGTTGAGGGTGCTCTTTCCCAATGCCGATACTACGGCGATTGCCATGAGGACCGAGGGAATCGAGGAGAAGATGTCGCAGATACGCATGACGACGTTCTCGAAGACGCCTCCGATGTAGCCTGCGGCGGAGCCGAGGATGACACCGACGACAAGGGCAATCATAACAGCGACAACGCCGACTGCGAGCGAGTAGCGCGCACCGTAGACGATGCGGGCGAAGATGTCACGTCCGAGTTCGTCGGTACCGCAGATGTGCCTTGACGACGGCCACTGCATTCTTTCCCTGACATTCATGCCGATTACATCCGTGTCATAGTCATAGATGACCGGTGCAAGGAGTGCGCCGATGATGATTATGATGAGAAGCGCAAGTCCTATGAGAGCGCCCTTGTTGCGCCTGAGCTGGCGCCATGCAAGAGCCATGGTGCTCCTCTTCTTGTAGATTTTAGATGCTCTTTCTTTGGTTTCTGCCATAACTCTTTCCCCCTTACTTCGTGTACTGTGCCTTGATACGGGGATCGACGTAGGCGTAGACGATATCGACAAGGAGGTTGACGATCGTGACGAGCATCGTCGTCATGATCAGGGCTCCAGTCACTGTCGGGATGTCTCTCTGGTCGATTGCGTCGACAACAAGTCTTCCGACTCCCGGCCATGCGAATACTGTCTCTGCGAGAACTGAGCCGCCGAGGACGTTAGAGAACTGGACACCGAAGATTGTGATGATCGGGATGAGTGCGTTCCTGAGAGCGTGGTGCATGACGACCTTTCTCTCGGAGACCCCCTTTGCCCTTGCAGTCCTCAAATAGTCCTGTCTCAGGACGTCAAGCATACTCGAACGTGTGGTTCTCGTAAGAAGTGCCGCAAGTCCCACTCCTACCGTGACAGCCGGAAGGACAACACTGAGTGCGCCTTCGCTTCCGCCCGAGGGGAACCAGCCGAGCTTGAGGGAGAAAAGAAGCATTAACAAAAGGCCAAGCCAGAAGTTCGGCATCGAGAGACCGACGAGGGCGAGAATCATTGCGATGGTGTCCTTCCAGGAGTTCTGGTTGACAGCGGCGATGATTCCGAGCGGTACGGACATCAGGATGGCGACGACCATTGCAAGGGACGCGAGGCGGAGGGTATTCGGAAGACGCTGGAGATAGAGCTTCATTACGTCCATCTGGCTTATGTAGCTTGTACCGAGATTACCTCTCAGAAGCTTTCCGATGTAGCGGAAGTACCTTTCGATGAGGGAGCCGTTGAGGCCCATCTCCTCACGGAGGGCGTCAAGCTCCTCCTCGGTGGCATCGGGGCCTGCGACCGAATAGACCGGGTCGCCCTCAGCCACGCTCATTATGGCGAAGATGATGAATGCGACACCGAGCAGGACCGGGATGAGCATTATCAGACGCTTGATTATGTAGCGGTGCATATTTTCTCCTTATGCAGATAATATGAAACGCAGAGTACCTTCTGGTACCCTGCGTGATTAGTCAGATTGACCGGACTCACTCCGGAAGAGCGATGTATCTGAAGTCGTGCTTTGCATCCGGCTTCCAGACAGCTCCTGCAAGTCCCTTCTTGACACCGATGTTGATGTAAGATGTGCAGATCGGAATGAGCGGGCATACTTCGTCGAGGTAGTTCTCGATTTCGTAGTACATCTGTCTTCTTGTCTCCGTGTCTGTCTCGACGAGAGCAGCATCGACCATTGCGTCGTATGTGGCATCCTTCATGTTGGGTCTGTTGGATCCGTTCTTGACTCTGACGCCGTCAGCACCGAGTGTGGAACCGCACTGGTTGCGGAGCGTGTAGTCTGTTCCGAGGTCATCCGTGAACTGGTAGATGCAGAGTTCGTAGTCGAGAGCCTTGTCGTTGAGCTTGCCCTTGAGAGCAGCCGTCTCCATTTCCTCGAGGACGATGTTGATGCCGATCTGAGCACATGACTGCTGGAAGATGAGAGCCATCGTCTTCTTGAATTCCTTGTCGACCATGATGT
>CAVFVX010000108.1:0-8720 GCA_963626075.1 Acutalibacteraceae bacterium | reverse complement strand
TGCGTGTTCCATGTTTTTCCGTTTTCCTTTATTATCCATTTAAGTCAGGAGGCGCAGATGAACGAAACGCTTACTAAAGACTTGAAGAGAGTTCTCATCACCGAGGAAGAAATCAGTGCAAGGGTCGATGAGCTCGCAGCGGAAATCAACGAACACTATAAAGACATTACGGAACCTCTCGTTCTCGTGGGAGTTCTCAAGGGCTCTGTCTTCTTCCTTGCGGACCTCGCAAGAAGGATTACCATCCCGCACATCGTGGACTTCATTGCGATATCCAGTTACGGGGCAAAGGGCGACAGGAGAGGAGAAGTCAGGTTCCTCATGGATACGAGGGAAAGCATCACCGACAGGCCCGTACTGATTGTCGAGGACATTCTCGACAGCGGCCACACGCTCGACTATCTCACGACGAACTTCCTCGCGCGTCACCCCGTCTCCGTCGAGAAGGCAGTCTTCCTGGACAAGCCCGGACGCCACGAAGTTGACGTATCCATTCAGTACAAGGGTTTCGACATCCCCGACGTATGGGTTGTCGGATATGGTCTCGACTACAAGGAGGAGTACCGCACTCTTCCATATATCGCGGAAATGATTCCAAGGAAATAAAGGAGAATCACAATGGCTGTAAACTGTGTAGTAGGTCTCCAGTGGGGAGACGAGGGAAAGGGAAGAATAGTCGATTATCTGGCGCAGGATGCCGACATGGTCATCCGCTACCAGGGCGGTGACAATGCCGGACACACCGTAGTCAACGAGTACGGCAAGTTCGGTCTCCATATTCTCCCCTCGGGAATCTTCAATCCCGAGACGATGAACATCGTCGGTGCGGGCACCGTCGTCAACTTCGACAGAATGCACCAGGAGATTACAGACATCGAGGGAAAGATAGGCCGTAAGCTCGACAACATCTTCATTGACGTAAGAGCCCACATAATCCTTCCCTACCACATGGCTCTCGACGGAGCCGAGGAAGGTAAGCGTGCCGAGAAGGACAAGATCGGAACCACGAAGAGGGGAATCGGGCCGTGCTATCAGGATAAGGCTGCCAGGAGCGGTATAAGAGCGGGAGACCTCCTCAACCCCGGGTTCCTCGGAAAGAGACTCGAGGCAATCCTTCCGAAGAAGAACAGGGAACTCGAGTACTACGGTCTCGACACATACACTCTTGACGAGCTGCTTGAGAAGTGCGAAGGCTGGAAGAAGGAATTCGGCGACCACATCATCGACACGACATCCGTCGTCAGGGAGGCTGTCGAGAGTGACCGCAAGATTCTCCTCGAGGGACAGCTCGGAATCATGAGGGACAACGACTGGGGAATCTACCCCTACTCCACATCCTCGAACCCCACCTCGAGCGGTGCATGCAACGGTGCGGGAATCCCCCCGAGAGCAATCAGGAGGGTATACGGAGTTGCCAAGGCATACTCCACAAGCGTCGGCGGAGGCCCGTACATGACGGAGCTCTTCGACTCCGACGGCGAGAAGCTCAGGGATATCGGCCACGAGTACGGCGTGACGACGGGACGCCCGAGGCGCTGCGGCTGGTTCGACGCTGTCGCTGCCGACTACGCATGCTACATGAACGGCGTTACCGACGTGTGTCTCACGAAGATCGACGTTCTCGATACCTTCGGGAAGATAAAGGTATGTACGGGATACATGATTGACGGCGAGCACTACTCGAATCTTCCCGATACCTCTCTCCAGGAGAAGGCTGAGCCGATTTACACCGAGTTCGAAGGCTGGATGGAAGACACCACTCAGTGCCGCACATGGGAGAGCCTCCCCGAGAAGTGCAGAAAGTACATACTCGAAGTCGAGAAACTCATCGGAAGTCCGATCACTCTCATTTCCGTCGGACCCGAGAGAGACCAGTTAATCATCAGGAACAAGTAAATGCAGTACGACCACTCCACCTTTATATCTCCGCTTACATGGCGCTACGGCTCGGACGAAATGAAGAGAATCTTCAGCGAAGTACATAAGCGTGAACTACTGAGAAGAGTATGGATTGCGCTTGCAAAAGCGGAGATGAAGGCGGGGCTCGTAACGGAGGAACAGGTTGATGAACTTGTCCTCCATAAGGACGACATCGACATCGAGAGAGCGGGTGAAATCGAGAGCGTCATCCACCACGACCTCATGGCCGAGATAAAGACCTATGCCGAGCAGTGCCCCAGGGCCGGAGGAATAATCCACCTCGGTGCAACAAGCATGGACGCTTTAGACAATGCCGACGCCGTAAGATATAAAGAAGCGCTTGAACTGACGCTCGGGCATCTCGACTCAGTCATCAAGGCCCTCGCGGCGAAGACGGAAGAGTACAAAGATACCGTCACGATGGCCTTCACCCACATCCAGCCCGCGGAGATAACGACAATCGGCTACAGACTCAGTCAGACTCTCCAGGACCTTCTCGATGACAGGGATGACCTCGTCCTGATGATTTCCCGCATCAAGGGCAAAGGCATGAAGGGAGCTGTCGGGACGGGGGCGTCGTATGCGTCTCTCACGGAAGGCACTCCGGTCAGCTCGATGGAACTCGAGAAACTCGTCATGGACGAACTCGGAATCACCGCCTTCGATGCATCGACTCAGACATACACACGTAAGCAGGACCTCAGAATCATACAGGTTCTCTCATCTGTTGCCGCAACACTACATAAGTTCAGCCAGGACTTCCGTGTCCTCCAGTCGCCTCCGATCGGGGAATTCAGTGAGCCCTTCGGAAAGATGCAGGTGGGGTCCTCGGCTATGCCATTCAAGCGTAATCCCATCCTCAGCGAGAAGATATGCTCGCTCTCGCGTATCGTGGAGGAATCCTATTCCAGCGCCTGGAACAATGCTTCCTCGCAGTTCCTCGAGAGGACTCTCGATGACTCTGCAGACAGAAGAATCTTCATTCCCGAGAGTTTTCTCGCACTCGACGAAATGCTCCTTACCGAGAAGAAGGTAATCGAGGGAATGCAGGTCCACGAGACGGCAACGAAGAGACTTCTCTCCTCCTACGCTGTCTTCGCTTCGACCGAGAAGCTTCTGATGGAACTCGGAAAGAGAGGCGCCGACAGACAGAAGATGCACGAGGTGATCAGAGAGGAAAGCCTCAGGGCATGGGAGTACGTACAGGAGGGAAAGGACAATCCCCTCGTGGACGAACTCTCGACCAATGAAGAAATCCTATCCTTTATGACAAGGGACGAAATACTCTCATCTCTCGACGCATCCTCCTACACGGGAGATGCAGTGAAGAGAACGGAGTCAGTTCTGGAAAGAGCTCAGAAGGCTCTCGGCTGCTGAGAGAACTTCGTTCCCATTTCCTTCAAACTTACCGCGGAAGAGCGGCTCTCTTCCGCCGCCCCTGAGTGAAAGCTTTTCCCTGAGGGAGCTGAATTCATCCTTTGTTCCCACGAACATGAACGTATTTCCGGGTCCCGTGATGAAGACTTTCCTGGTTCTGTCTGCGCAGGCAGCATCGACAAGAGAATCGAGTTCGGCATCCGTGGAGTAGACGACAACCTTTCCCTCATGAGCATTGAATTCGCTTACGGCAATTGTCTTCATGAGCTCCCTGTTTCTGTGTTCAAGGTCTCTCTTCTCCGCTGTGAGTCTCTCGAGGTCGGAAAGGAACGAGGAGTTGTCGGAGCTCAGGAGCGCCTTTGCTTTAGAGAGTAGCTCTGCGTTCTCGCGCCTTGCTTCCTTCGCCTTCATGCCGACACGCCATATCGTTCTCGCGTGGCCGCGGATTGCGTCGGATCCCGTATACACGAGTTCCCCGATTTCACCCAGGGCGGCAAGATGCACGCCACCGCATGCGACGGCGTCGATACCGTCTATGAAGACGACCTTCACGACCGGGTCGTCAACCTTGACGGACCTGCGCGATATCTTCTCCGCCTCCGCTCTCTCCATTTCCTCCATCCACACCTTACGGTTTTCTCCGATGTGGCGTATGCACTCATCTTCTACGGCGATGAGCGTACCAGTCGGGATATTGCTTCTATCCGTTTCAATAGTGATCTCGTCCTTACCGTGATGAACCGCAACCGTTCCTATTCCGAACGAATTCCAGAGTACCGAGGATATGAGGTGCTGCGCCGTATGTTCGACCATGCCGAAATATCTTTCGTCCCAGTCGAGTCTGAGAAGAGAGGTCTCACCGACTTTCGGAAGAGAACCTTCCGTTATGTGAAGAGGATTACCTTCCTCATCCTTCTCGGTTGTCGTTATCCTTACGGAGCCGAAATAACCGCTGTCACCTCTCTGGCCGCCGCATTCGGGATAGAATATCGTCCTGTCGAGGTTGAAGCCCCTGTCTGTAACGGCAGTAACCGTGGCCTCGGTCTCCTTCATGTACGGATTCGTGTAATAGAGCTTAACTGTTTCCATCTTCGTTTCTCCCCTGGTGTGCCTTCGGAAGCGAAAGGTGGAGCTTGTAGCCCAGAACCCTCGCAAGAATCGTGAAGAATGCAGTCACCCATATATTGATTGAAGAATCGACTCCGAGATAGGAAAGCAGAAGATACAGCAGCGCTCCGAGAATGCTTGCCGAAGCATAGAAGTCCGAAGTGAAGACCATCGGAACCTCCTTTGCAAAGAGGTCCCTGAGTACTCCCCCGCCGACAGCGGAGAGGACACCGGAGAATATGATGCCCACGGGGATTATCGAGAGGGCGGCGGCCTTCTCGCAGCCCAGGGCCGTGAAGAACCCGAGTCCTATCGCATCGAGGAACATTATGTGGTCGGGGAATGAATCAACGGAGACATTCTCGGCAATGAGGAACATCACAAGCCCCGCGACGAAGGCTACGGCGATGTAGACGCTGTTCTGGTAGACGGCGACGGGCACCGCTCCGATGAGGACATCCCTGATCATACCGCCTGCGCAGCCGACAGTGATGGCGAATACGATGACGCCCAGAAAGTCCATATTCTTCTTGATTGCCTTTGCAGCCCCCGAGAGAGCGAAGACGAATGTACCGAAAACATCAAAGAGAAGTAACACGCCGTTGTTCATAGCGCATAAAGCTTAAACTTAAAGAGGAAAACAGTCACCACACAAGTGTACAATATTCGGAAAGGAAGAAAGCTTTCAACTTTTTTAGAAGGTTTCCGGCAAAACCGTTAAACTTTTTTTAATGCTTTTTGTCAGAAGCTGTAAAAAAACTTAACAGCTTTTTCTTCTGATGATAAAATAAGGAAAAGGAAATAACGGAGAACGGAAAGACAATCCACATCCTCCCCGCATGGAAGTACCTTCTCTTTTCTTAACACCCGGCGTTTTTGTGCTTATATTATTAACGGAGGCTCAATATGGGTAAGATAAGAAGTGCCTGGGAGATTGCTCTCGAGAAGACGGAGAACATGGAAATCGACCAGGATAAGATAAGACACAGTCAGGATGTAGATAAAATCAGAAGAATCGCGGGACAGTACATAACGGCAGAGGAAGCGGAAGCAGATGAAGCAAAGCTCGCCGACGCCCTCTCGGCATTCGACCCCGCTCTCCTGAGGGAGGCACTCGAAAGCACAGTACTCAACTCGCTCTCCCTTCCGCAGGATGAGGAAGTGTTCCTCACGAAGACGAAGAGGATTTCGACTCTCATTTCGATAGCATTCCCGAACGAGGACCTTCTCTCCTTCTACGGTCAGGTCACAGAGCAGCTTTCGCAGTACCCCGCACACAGGGAGGACCTTCTGAAGAGGCTCAAGGAACAGCTCGAACCCATGCTGAGGCAGAAGGAAGAAGCCATGAGACAGAAGTACGGCGAATCGGTACATCTGACGGTCGAGAACGACAAGGAATGCATGGAGACGGTGAAGAACTACCTCGAGAGGCTGAACAAGCAGTATGACGATACCCTCGTCAACGCAAAAGCCACGCTGAAGGAACTTCTTTCACAGATACGCGGCTGACATAAAACAAGGCTCCCGGAAAATGGGAGCCTTTAATGAAGGTGTCGATCGGATTTGAACCGATGAAAAACGGTTTTGCAGACCGTCCCCTTAGACCGCTCGGGCACAACACCAAGTGTGTGACTAACCATACCCGATTAGGCACGGTTAGTCAATAGACCGGAAATATTTTCGCTTCCGGCTCTTCTGGAGATGTCTCACTCCTCTTCCGAGCTCTTCTGAGCATACTGGAGAGCTCTTACTGCGTTGTCGAACTTCTGGAACTTGCCGTTCTTGAGATGGATGACGACTCTCGTCTTCTGGTTCTCGGAGACCTTGATGATGTACTGGACAGCCTCAAGCTTCGTCTTGAAGTACTTGATGACCTTCGTGCTGCCCTGTCTCTTGACGCCCCAGCCCTTCTCGGGAACGAAACTCAGTTCGTGAACGTCCTTTACTTCCTTCTCTTCCTTCTGCTCTTCCACTGCTGCAGCTGCTGCTTTTTCCTTTGCCATGATAAACCCCACATCTTCTATTTCAGACTGCACTCCGCAGTCTCTTTGTTGACTACAGATTGTAACGTATTTTATTCTTTAGTACATGAAAAAGATTGTGGTTTTTGCATTAATTGTCCTTCTTTCGCTCTTTTCCCTTTCCGCGGCAAGGGAATATGTCATGTTCGGACCGAGCGCGGGCTACAACAGCGAAGCGGAAACACCGGAGCTGGGACTCTTTCTGCATTACCAGCTCGGGGCACAGCTGAACAGTAAGTTCTCACTCGGATTCGGTACCTACCTCTTCTCCGACTTCCCCCTCAGTGCCATTAACGACAGCACGAAGTATTCCAATACCCTCAACGTCGCGATAGGCCCCGCATTCTCCATCCGTCTCAGTTCGACACTCACACTCACATCCGTCTTCGGAGTCGACATCATGATGCTGACCCCCAGGAGCGGTAAACGATCGGAAGATCTCACGGGCTGCGGCTTCGGTCTCTCAAGCGGTGTGTGCTTCATACCCGAAAGCGAGAAGGCTTCCACATTCCGCCTGGGCTTCGTGCTCGGCGGCAGCATGTCCGCAATCTACTACGAGAACAGCAGGGACACCCTCTCCCTTTCCGGAAGAGTCTACTTCGGCTTCACTGTCCAGCAGCCGTTCCTCGGAGTCTACTATCCCGATATCTACGAGAGAGTCATAGACGGCCTCTACTTCAGATAAAATCTATCTGCATGTTCACAGTCTGAACCTGCATGCTTTTTCACTATTTACATGCAGTTAATCTGCCATTCCGGGTTAATGATCTTCATGCTGAAAGGTCAGCGACGGAAGAATCGAAAGAATCGGGAACACAAGAAAGATATCTGAAGAAGAAGGAATCACTCTGACTTCACGCTCTTCAGGGCAATCCCGATAAGAGAATCAAGCTCATCTATCATGAAGAGCGGTACGTTCAGTATCTTTCCGTCAAGCGAGAGATTCCTCAGCGACAGTCTCACCATGAGAGGGGTATCCTCTTCGTATTTCCCGGCATACTTCTTCAGGCTCGTCGCCCTGACATTGACTCCGGCCTTCGCCTCGACGGGAAGTATGTCATTCTCCCTCTGTATGATGAAATCGACTTCATACGGAGTCTGAGTCCAGTACCTGGGAGGAACCTCGTACTGCCTGACAAGACTCTGGTACACGAAATTCTCGGTGAGAGCTCCCTTGAACTCTGTAAAGAGCCTTGTTCCCTCTCCGAAGGCGGAAGTGGCAAGGCGGGATTTTTTTCTGAGGAGTCCGACATCACCCATATAGATTTTGAAGGCATCAAGGTCGTCATAAGCGGAAATCGGAAGTCCCGGTTTCGTCACCCTCATAACTTTCGCTACGAAGCGGGCATTCTTCAGCCACAGAAGGGCATTCTCATATTCCCTCGCCCTCGCTCCGGGCCTGACTGCACTGTAGAGGAACTTCTTGTTGTCCCGCGCCAGCTGAGACGAGACGGAATCCCATATGTAATGGATTTTCTGAACATCTTCAGCAGGGGCATGTTTCCCGAAATCCGACTCGTATGATTCGATGATATCTGAAAGAACGCTGTCCACCTCCGCAGTGTCATGGTCTTCAGTCCATACACTTACGGCCTCGGGCATACCTCCGATGACGAAGTACATCTTCAGCTTCTCTTCCAGAGGATTGAAGAAGGCATCGGGAATGTTCTCTATCCTGTCAACAGATGAAAGATACTGCACGAGATTCCCGTTTCCTTCCGCAATAAGGAACTCCGTGAAGGTCATCGGCCCCATATCCAGGAAATTCACCTTGCCGACGGGAAACGAAGAGGAAAGCATCAGGCCGAGAAGAGAGCCGGCCGAGGCAACGTAGTACTCCGGGGCGTCTTCACAGAAATACTTCAGTGAATTGAGAGCATCGGGACATTCCTGAATCTCATCGAAGATAATCAGCGTATCCTTCGTGATCTTCTGTCCGCTTGCCATGGCGAGATTCTCAAGAATACGGAAGACATCCTTTGTCGTGGAGAAGAACTGTCTGTATTCAATATCCTTATCGAAATTGAAATAGGCATAGCCGTCGGGGAATTCCTTTCCGAACTCCTTGAGAGCCCAGGTCTTCCCTACCTGTCTTGCCCCGCGAAGGACAAGAGGTTTGCGGCGCTTGGAATTTCTCCATTTCTGCAAATCCTCGAGTATGAACCTTTTCACTGCTGCATTCTCCTCTTTGTCTCATTATAGACTCAGCCGGAGGTAAAATCATCAGAAATCACAGAATTTTCCCGAATTATGTGATTCTCATCACACTTTTCGCACTTTTTATGTGATGAGACA